>CAZXAY010000007.1:32081-35481 GCA_964638435.1 uncultured Candidatus Saccharibacteria bacterium
GGGGCCTTTTCATAAATACCATATTTCTTGCTAAGTAACTTACCGAGGTCGCACCTCGGAAAATTAGCAGATCTATTATTGTTTCAAAAGATTTATAAAAACGTCGGTTGGGATATCAACTTTACCTAGTTTTTTCATCTTCTTTTTACCTCTTGCTTGCTTAGCCCAAAGCTTCTTCTTTCTACTTACATCGCCACCATACAGGTAACCAGTAACATCTTTTTTAAAAGCCTTAATATTTTCTCGAGCGAGTATTGTGCCACCAATAGCTGCCTGAATACTTATATCAAACCACTGGCGAGGAATAAGTTCTTTAAGTTTTTTTACTATATTATGAGCTTTGGTCATTACCTCAGTTTTATGAACCACTTGTTCTAATACATCAATTTTTTCGCCAGCAACAAGCACATCCATTTTGACTAAATCCTCATGACGATAATCAATTAATTCATAATTCATCGAAGCATAACCTTGGGTTGTACTTTTTAATTTATCATAAAAATTAACAATAATTTGTGCTAGGGGACACTCATAGTTTAAAATCACTCTATCTGACAAATAACGCATCTCTTTATAAATTCCTCTGTTATTATCAAATAATTCCATTACAGAACCAAGGTAACTTTGTGGCAAAATAACTTCAACCTTACACCAGGGCTCTTGGAATTCTGATTTACTATTTTTGATCTCTTCAATATAATTTACTCTTGGGGTAGTAACAACTAGTGATAAACCGTATTCTCGCTCTATCCTCTCCTTGACAATTTCCATATGGAGGAGCCCTAAAAATCCACATTTAAAACCAAAACCAAAAGCGCCAGAACTTTCTGGCTCATAGCTAAGCGAAGCATCATTCAGTTTAAGTTTACCAAGTGCATCGCGCAGTTTATTAACTTCTCCATCAGCAGTATAAATACTAGCAAAAACCATCGGCACAACTTTTCTATAACCCGTTAAAGGCTTCGCCTCGATTTTCGATTTTCGATTTTCGATTTTCGAATTTTCTACAGTTACGGTATCGCCTACTTTACACTCATCAACATTTCTAAAACCAGTAACAATATACCCAATCTCCCCAACCAATAGTTCGTCTTTGGGCTGGAATTTTGGCGAAAATGTACCAACTTCTAACGCTAAATCGGCAGCGCCAGTAGTGAGTAATTTAATTTTATCATTTTTAGCAATTTTACCATTAACAACTCTAACATAAGCCACTACCCCACGATAATTATCATAGACTGAGTCAAAAACAAGTGCCTGGGTTAGAGCATCTTGATTACCAGATGGGGCAGGAACTTTTTCGACAACTTTATTTAATACTTCAATAACACCTTCACCAGTCTTGGCCGAAACTGCTAAAATTTCATCATCTTTAAAACCTAAAAGTTCCACTAATTCTTTTTTGCACTTATCTACATCAGAATTTGGTAAATCAATTTTATTTAAAACTGGAATAATTGTTAAATTTTGATCTAGCGCTTGATATAAATTGGCTAGTGTTTGAGCTTGTACACCTTGTGTGGCGTCAACTAACAAGATTGCCCCTTCTACTGCAGCTAGTGACCGCGAAACTTCATAACTAAAATCAACATGACCTGGAGTATCGATCAAATTCAGGATGTATTCTGAATCAATTTTTAATTTTAAATTTTTAATTTTTAATTCATCAGTTTGATTATTTGAATTTTGAGATTGAAAATTATTTAGAGTTTGTCCGCCAGCTGACGGATTAGTATTTAGAATTTGCGGATGATAAATCATCCGTACTGGTTGGAGCTTGATAGTGATTCCACGTTCGCGCTCGAGATCCATAGTATCTAGTAGTTGTTCCTTCATCTCGCGAGCCTCAACAGTCCCCGTCAATTCCAAAAAACGATCCGCTAAAGTGGACTTGCCATGATCTATGTGGGCTATTATACAAAAGTTGCGGATATTGGACATAATTGGGTAAAATCGTTACTCATAGTGATTTATTGTGATTTGCTTTGCGTGATTTATTGTTTTGCGATTAGTCACAATTAACCACAATGTGTCGCTATAAGTCACTATCTTTGACAATTTTATCAGATTTAAGAGTAAAAAGAAAGGTTTATTGTTGTTTAATCTTATTTTTTCTGCTATAATGAGGTATAATTTATATATGCTCAGTAATACAACTTTTAGTATGTTTATAAATAATTGTTTACTGGGAATATAGCTAATTAGTATAATTGGGTATATTATTGATGATTGTATTTGTATTGTATAAACATAAAATAATTATTTCTGAAAGTTGATATACTGAGTATGGACGAAACAAACAACAACAAATTAGATCAGAGTTGGACATTAAAAGATACTCCTAGCGCCTCGCAATCAGTTGGTGAGATTATTTCTGTTGCGCCAATAATAAACAATAAACCTGTTATTGATTCTACTATCGCTAGTATTAAAACAGTTACATTTCCTACTGTTCTACCACCAGTTATATCCAATCTCGAACCAATCAAAACCCGTAACTTTTTTAAAGAAATCCTTAAAGCTGCAAGTATTTTTATTGGTTGTTTTATTTTTATCTACTTATTCTTAACCTTCCCAGCTTACTGGGCCAAAGGCAAATATTATTGGGACAAAACTTTTAATAAAACTACTAGTACTCTAAATATTCCTCAAAGTTTAGATCAAACCCAGGGTGATATTTTGATTTCTGCTTTAACTGATGCTTTGGAAAAATCTCCTGATCGCACGATTAATAAAAAAAAATATACCATTGATATCAGTGATTTAGAAAATAATTATTTAATAATCCCTAAAATCCCAGTTAAAGCACCAATTATTTGGAATGTGGCGCCAGATCAAGATTTAATGCTAAAGCGCCTGCAAGACGGCTTGGTTCATTATAATGGTACAGCACTTCCAGATGGAGAATCAGGCAATATATTTGTATCTGGCCATAGCTCGTATTATTGGTGGGATAAAGGTAATTATAAAACTATCTTTGCTAACCTTGATAAACTTAATAATGGTGATGAGATCGCCCTAGCATATAACGATAAAGTTTATGTCTACAAAGTGATCGATAAAGTTGTTGTTAAACCTGAGCAAGTTGAAGTACTAGACCAAACTGATAAACCTATTTTATCATTAATGACATGTGTGCCACTGGGAACTAATTTAAAAAGATTAATAGTTAAAGCTGAGCGATTACAAATCACCTCCCCCAAAGAAGAACAGGAACAAAATGAACTCCAAAAATTAGAAGAAATCAAAAAGAAAGCTCAGGAGTCTACACCAACTCAGAATGCAACTCAAACTGCACCTACCCAAAATTCTAAACAAGAAAAAAACCCCATCGAAATGTTGCCTTGGGTTAACTAGCACTTTTTTCACCTCCGAGGAGTCTCCGCCGGCTGGCGGACCG
>CAZXAY010000008.1:0-34610 GCA_964638435.1 uncultured Candidatus Saccharibacteria bacterium
GAAAGGCGCAGCCCCCAAAAGACACAATGTCTTGCGGGGGTTTTAAAATACATAAAAATACAAATAGCTGTGGCTCATAGTGACTATAGTGATTTATGATTACATGTGGTTTATAGTGGTGAACCAAACAATGAGTCACGCGAAGCAAGCAACTATGTGTAACCATTAGCCACATTTCTAGTAACCAGTAATACAACTTTCAGAATGTTTTATAAATTTGTTAAATTTTTTATAAAGATTTATCGATGTTAATTGGTTTTGCATTATTATGACATCTGGGTTGGTAAAAAACATTAGAAAAATTTAACTGAAAGTTGATATACTGGGCTGAGCAAACTTTTCCACATACTTTTTATTTTGTTTGTGATATAATGAAGTTAATCAACTACTAATGTACGAATTATACGAATTTTAGTGTACAGTATATTTAGCAATTTATAAACGATTTGAAATAAGGCTAAGTCGCCGCGGCGACCGCCTGTCAAATTTGTTTTAACAAATTTGAATAAGGAGGGATAGTGGTAATAGATACAATAGGACAACCAGCTCCGTCATTTCTCAAACAAGAAGATAATTTTAATATTGATGCAAAAAATCCACTTAATATTGCTAACGATATTAAAACAAAATGGGAAGCAAAAAAAAATGATGGTATAGCCCAAAAACAACCAGAATTAAATCCAAAAGCTACTGACGAATTAGCATCCATCTCTAATGAACAAAATAAAAAAAGTGAACTTCAAAAAGTTGAAGCTCAAATTATAGACGCCGAAGAACAATTCGAGCGTGGTGCAGTAAATTGGAGCCCCACATCTAAATTATCTCATTTTAAAGAAATTAGAAATTTAAAAGCTAAAAAAGATGAACCGATTAATGTAACACAAAACAGTGATGTTAACAACTTTTTACCCACAATAGCCGAACAATTAATTGACAATAAATTAAATGTGCTAACAGAATATTTAACAAATAAAATTGATGATACACCACTTGAACCAGCTATTACTGATCAAGTTGATAATAAACATACCACTCTAACTCTTGAACAGATTCAATCTAAACTCGAAATGCAAAAAAAAGCTTTAGAATTATCAGAAACCGAAAAAGCAAAAATTGAAGAATACGATAAAACCTTAAGAGATCATGTTATAGATACGATCCAAGAACTCGCTCAAGAAAATAAGTTTGTAAGTAGATTTGAGGGGGTTGCTGGTAAAACTCACGAAATGTGGAGGAAAGGTTGGTTAGTTAAATTAGGAGCAAGTATAGGAATGATGGCATTAGCTAAAAGTGGCGAAAAAGTTCTTGAAACACTTGGTTATAGTATCCCTGGTTTGAACGTAGGCATATTATCAGTAAGATCCGTGATGGGTGCTGTTGGTACAACGCTTGGTACCGAAGCTATTCTAAAAGCTAACCAAGCTGCTAAAGAAGTACGCAAAGGCGGAATTGCAAATTTTAAAAAATCATATGTCGAAGCAACTAAAGTATTTTTTAAAACAATTTTTGATAAAGAAAATAAAAATAAAAAACTATTTGGTAAAGAAGGCAAATTAAATTTAGCTAATCAAGCTTTTAGAACCGAGCAGCAAAAAATAGGATTCATTAATGATCAGGGTGAATTGGATAAGGAATTGGATAGAGATCTAGATTCAAGGAAAATCGAAAAAAGTGATGAAAATAGATTAAAACTACTAGAAATAAAATTAATGAATCTAGCAACCCTTGCTAAGGATTTTGGTCTCAAAGATATTACAGAAGTTGCTGGAGCAAAAAAATCAATTGGAGTGATGATAGATGGGTATGTAAAATTGCTAGGAGATTTAGATAATAAAAAAATATTGAAAATTAAAAACCCAGATACTACTCCTTCTGAGATGGATAGGAAGAAAATAGAGTTTGATGACTTAAAAGAAATACTCAAATTAAGAAACGATAGATTAAAGAATATTGCTAAAGATGCTAGAATAAAACAAACATGGGATTTTTATCAAAGATGGACATTATCAGCAGTAGCAGGAGTCTTTGGAATTGCAGCTTCGGCCCTATGGTCAAGTATTAATCATTTAAGAAATCACGTTGAATCGGCTACGGAAGCAGCCACTACAGCTGGTGTGATTAAAGAAGTTAGTAAACATCAAGCTACTGCAATGGCTCAAGAAGCTGCTCAGTATGGTGAACTAAAGGCAACAATTCCGCAAAGTATTTTTGGCACCAATATTCCGGTAGTTGAGCACGATGAACACCAATGGGCACAGATTGATGGCAAAGAATATCCATATAGCACAGAAGGTGGTAAACATTTTGTCTATACTAGATTTGACTCTGATTTTGATGGCAAACCAGAAAGTATGGATAAATTAGTTAAAATTGATTTAAATAATGGCTTTGGAGTTGACCCTAATGGACACGTCGTCCAAGCCATCGATCTTCATAAATCTGGAATAAATAACAATTTTGGTGGGATATTAGCCCGACATGGATCAATACTCTATGACGCTAATGACAAAATGATTAACGGACAAATGTGGATGGAAAAAGATGGCTATCATGCTTCTGTAATTGGTAAAATTATGGCTAGTCAAAATGTGCCAGGACTAAATGTAACGGGGATAGTATTTGATCAAGATAATAAATTGCCCGAAGATTTAAAAGATATAACTGGCGCTAAAGAAATTTTTGATAATAAATATGAGGTTGAGTATCTTTCTGCACAAAATCCGCAAGAACTTGCTAATCAATATTTACACCTCTATGATCCAACACATGCTGACACATTACACATTGCAGAGTTAAGCGCAAAATTATCAGGGGCTGGAGTTGATTTACAACACGCAGATATTGATAAGTTAAATCAAATTAATAACCCAACTAACACGACAACTGAATCTGCAATCAACGCTGGTGTCAAAGCCGTACAAGAACAAATTGTAGCTATCAATGCATCTACTATTATAGCTGGTTTAGAAACCACCGAAGGATTTAAGTTTAGTGCTGAATGCAAAAAATATTTAGTTGAGCATAATTTACTTTCTGATGACTGGAAGCACATAGATAGAGCAAAAGAGATTTTGGCTATTAAAAATATTACAAGAATAGAAGATCCAACTGGCTTAACTTTATGGATTAATAAAGCAACAAATAAGGTTATGTTAATTGACACACAAAGTGCCAAGTTTGATCTTGGCAAAGAAGGAGTGTATAGCTTTAGTTTTAAAAACGCTAAAAACTTTATTAACGAACTAAAATAATTGGAGGGATAAATGGACACAAATACCACAAATACAACTAGCGCAATTAGTCAAAAGCTAATAGATGTTGATATATTGGAAGCACTAGGACTGGCTAATTTACCAGAGGATCAAAAAATGGAAATGCTGGCCAGCTTTGCTGACACCGTGATGCAAACAGTGATGATAAGAGTAGCTGTGCGACTAATTGGACCAGATGCTGATGAATTTGATAAAATAGTAGATGCTAAAGATGAGCAAAAAATTGGTGAATTTTTACAAAGTAAGGTTCCAGATATTGAACAATTAGTTACCAATGAAACCTTAAAACTTAAACAAGTCTTAATCGAGAGAGTTAAGAAGGTAGATGAGCAGTTGGAACAAAATACTGCGTTAGCAGTATAAATTAAAAATTAAAGACCAAAGATTAAAAATATTATATTGATGAAAAATATTAAAACAAAATTTGATGAAAGAATTTACAAATACATTATTAGGTTACTTAAATTTTTGGTTACATTACCAAATAATCCAGTGATTAGAGAAATAAAAAGTCAATTGACAAGAAGTGGAACTAGTATTGGTGCAAATTATTTTGAAGCTAAAGGTGCCTCGTCAAAAAAAGATTATCAAAATTTCTTCACATATAGTTTAAAATCATCAAATGAAACAATATTTTGGCTAGTAATATTAAAAGATTCTAATTTAATACCAGATATATTACTAGAAGAATATGGCTGGTTAGTTAATGAGACTGAAGAATTGGCTAACATATTTGCATCAAGTATTTTGACAATGAAGAAATAATTTATAGTTTTTTTTGGTTTTTTGTTTTTAACTTTTGGTTTAGGGGATTCATGCAATACAAGGTACCACAAAAAATTGATTTAGAGGATAAAATCATCGGGCCGCTGACCCTTGTGCAGTTTATGTATTTAATGGGTGGTGGGATGATTTTTTACATTTGTTTAAATATCTCAGGACTAGTTTTTGTCTTGATTGGTTTACCAGTAGCAATGCTAACCCTAGCCTTAACTTTTTTGAAAATCCAGGATCAACCTTTTAGTAAGTTCTTGATTTCTGCAATAATGTATGTTTTTAGCCCCAAAGAAAGATATTGGCAAAAAGATATCAATCAAGAAAAGTTTGCCTCAGAAATCACTACTTTTAAAAAAGAGGAAAAAAAGACTGAGGAAACCTTTGCCGAGCGTACAGTTAAAAAAAGTGAGCTAGAAAAGTTAGCCCATGCGCTAGACACGAGATCGTTAGAGGAGATTGAGAAAGAGAAGAAAAAAGTTAATAAAAGTTAATATCAGTTAATAGGAGTTAATATCGGTTATAACATACAATTTAATAACTTTTGTTAACAGTTATTAACCGTTGTTAACCATTATTAACCAATAAACATATGCCTAAAAAAAAGCATTCAGCAACACAAGATCATATTAATATCGCGGAAATCCGTGACGGTATTGTAATTACCCGTGACGGTAGTTTTAGAATGGTACTCCTAGCTACCTCTATTAACTTTGCCCTAAAGTCCGAGCAAGAACAAAATGCCTTAATTGGCCAATATCAGGGGTTTTTAAACTCTTTAAACTTCCCTTTGCAAATTGTGATGCAATCAAGAAAATTAGACCTAACAAGCTATTTAAAATCACTGGAAGAGAGGATAAAAAAAGAAGATAATGAGTTAATCAAAATCCAAATTGCTGATTATGTACAATTTATTCGCCGACTAATTAATGTGGCCAACATTATGGACAAACGTTTTTATATTGTTGTGCCACTTGATCCACCAAATATCAAAAAACGTGGGTTATTTGATAAAGTATTAAATCCTACGAGCCAATTAGAGGTCAAGATTTCTCCCACGGAGTTTAAATCATTTAGCCAAGAAATTAAAGAACGTGTTGGTGTAATTATGTCGGGACTTTCTAGTTTAGGAGTCCGCGTTGCACCACTTAATACACAGCAAGTGATTGAATTATTCTATAGTGTTTATAACCCCGAAGAATCAACTAAAGAACGACTTATTAACGCAAATGATTTAGAGGCACCGATGGTGGAAAGAAAAAATGAATAATGAATGATTTTAACTAAAAACTAAAAGCTAAAAATGAAAAACTACAACTTAAATCTAAAAACTGATATCAAAAAACGCTCTTATCTATTTGCATTAGACATTATTGCTTTTATCGAAATTTTACCTAAAAATCAGACAAATAATATTATAATCAATCAGTTACTTAGATCTGCAACATCAATCGGTGCCAATATTATTGAAGCACAAGCATCAAGCTCTAAAAAAGATTTTATCAATTTTTATCATCACTCTTTGAAATCAGCTAATGAAACAAAATTTTGGTTATGCTTATTAAGAGATTCAAAAAAATCAGATTATAACAAAACACAAAAACTTCTGAATGAAGTAATTGAACTTGCTAATATATTAGGTTCCAGTATTTTAACGATGAAAGGCAAAAAATAGTTTTAACTTTTTAGTTTTGGTTTTTAGATTTAAATTTTAACTTTTTAGTTAAGGATCCCATGAACATCCCTATCATCAACAAAAAAAAGAATACTGTGCCAGAGAGTATGCCAGCAAATACAACAAAAAATCCTCCAGTAGAGACAAGATCTAAAAAGGAATTGGCACAGGCAGAAAAAGTCTTCCGCGAGGGTATGCTTAATGTACTGGATTTAATTGCCCCAGCGGCTTTTAAAGTTACTCCAAATTATGTGCAAATCGAAAATTATTTTGTAAGAAGTTTATTTGTTTTTACCTATCCAAGATACCTACAAGTTAACTGGCTAAGCTCCATTATTAATTACGACATTACCGCTGACATTAGTATGTTTATCTACCCCATGCAAACTCAGCATGTCATGACTGATTTGCGTAAAAAAGTCGGTCAGCTTGAATCAAGTCAAGTAATGGAACAAGAAAAGGGTTTAGTGCGAAATCCTGAACTAGAAACTGCTATATCTGATATCGAGGGCCTGCGTGATGTTTTACAACGAGGCGAAATCAGACTATTCCAATATTCTTTATATTTTACTTTATTTGGTAAATCAATCGAGGAGTTAAATACCTTAACCAAACAATTAGAATCAACTCTTGGTGGAATGTTGGTTTACACCAAACAAGCTATGTTGCAGATGGAGCAGGGTTTTAATTCTTGCATCCCACTTTTTCAGGACGAATTAAGCGTCAGACGTAATTTAGATACTGGATCGCTTAGTACAACCTTCCCCTTTGTCTCGTCTGAGCTTAGCTCTAACGAAGGTATTTTATATGGTCTAAACAGGCATAATAATTCATTAATTTTATTTGACCGCTTCCAATTAGAAAACGCTAATAATGTGGTTTTTGCCAAAGCTGGAGCTGGTAAAAGTTATGCTATTAAACTTGAGGCTTTACGTAGCTTAATGCTAGGCACTGATATTATTGTTATTGACCCAGAAAATGAATATAAAATGCTCTGCGAGGCAGTTGGAGGTAGTTATTTACCACTTTCACTTAATGCTAAAGAACGTATCAACCCCTTTGATTTACCCAAGAAGATTAGTGAAGATGAGAGCGGTGAGGAGATTTTAAGAAATGCTGTGATTATGATTAAAGGTTTAATTGGACTAATGGTTGGTACTTTAACACCAGAAGAGGATGCCATACTGGATAAAGCCATTTATGAAACCTATGCTCTAAAAGATATCACTACTGACCCAGAATCACACAAAAACACTCCACCAGTAATGGTTGATTTGCAAAACATTTTAAAAAATATGACTGGGGCCGAGAGTTTAGCCAGCAGATTGGGTAAATATGTTGAGGGTACTTTTGCCGGATTATTTAATAAGCCTACTAATTTTGATATTGATAAAGGGTTTGTAGTCTTTTCGATCCGCGACCTTGAGGAGCAACTTAGACCAATTGGTATGTATCTGGTACTAAACTATATTTGGAATAAAGTTCGCTTTGAAATGAAAAAAAGAATTTTGATCATTGATGAAGCTTGGATCATGATGCAACACGAGGATTCGGCAAAATTTCTTTATGCCCTAGCAAAACGCTGTAGAAAATACTTTTTAGGCTTAACTGTAATCACCCAGGATGTTGAGGACTTTTTAGGCAGCCCTTATGGCCGCGCTGTAATCTCCAACTCTTCGATGCAATTACTTTTAAAGCAATCTACTTCTTCTATCGACAAAATTGCCGAGGTCTTTAATTTGACCGAAGGAGAAAAATATTTACTATTAGAAAGTGATGTGGGAGAAGGACTCTTTTTCGCCGGTTTAAACCACGTAGCCATTAAAATCATCGCCTCGTATACCGAAGATCAAATCATTACTACTGACCCCAGACAGCTGTTGGAGATTAAGAAAAGTGAGGCAGAGCAACAACAGGTTAATAACGGTTAATAAAAGTTAATAGAAGTTAACAACAGTTAACTAAAGATATAGACGGTTAATATTGGTTAATAGAAGTTAACAGAAGTTAATAACAGTTATTGGCAACTAGCAAAGAAGATAATAATAGTCACTAGCTATTAGGGATTAATAATGGTTACAAATTACAGCCAAGAACCATATGAAATGTTATAGTTTTATAAAAATATCTGTTATATAAGAAGAAAAGTATACATCATCACTGAACCATTTTGCAAAACTCACCTAAAAGTTGTCGGTCAAGCAAGAGATGCTGCTAGGTCAGCTAAACAAAATATTAGAGAAGGATATAAAAAAGATTCAGTTGCAACATATATAAATCACCTAAAAATCTCTAAAGGATCTCTAACAGAATTATTTGGCGATTTAGAAGATTTTGTTGAAGATAAACTAATTTCGCAAATTGATTTCAATAAACTCGCCGATCTAATTAGAAAAACAGATTT
Source organism: uncultured Candidatus Saccharibacteria bacterium (assembly GCA_964638435.1). GTDB lineage: Bacteria > Patescibacteriota > UBA1384 > JAMDBS01 > CAZXAY01 > CAZXAY01. The sequence goes on from CAZXAY010000008.1 coordinate 8,126, forward strand.
TATGATTGATAGATATATTGATTCGATATACAAACTCGAAAAGGAAGGTAAGTGGAAAAAACGTTGGAATAAAGTTTTGTAACATTTATTAACTGTTATTAACGGTTATTAACTATTGTTAACTGTTATTAACTTTCTTCTAGGATATCAATGTCAGAAGATAATAACCAATCAAGCACTGACTTACTTTTTAAAATCGGTTGTCCAGCATTATTACTCGGCGCTATTTTTTTAATTACTGGCTGCGCCAACATCAATCCAGCAAATGATAAGGTAGAAGGCCCGTACGCTCCAGGTAATACTGGGCCACAATTAACCTATCCATCAGGAAATTCTGGTCAACTAAATCCAGAAAGTAAGGAAGCTAAAGATTGTTTAAAAGAATACATCAAAAGTGTGGCACCAAACTCTCCTTTAATAGACAAAGTTGATGTCTTTGTGGCAGCAGGTAAAAAATATAATGTTAATCCAGCTTTGATGCTGGCAATTGCACAACAAGAATCTAGTTTTGGTACCACAGGAGTAGCAACCAGCGGAGGATTTAATTATTATGGAATTACTAAATGTTCTGGCGGATTTCGCTCATTTACTAGTTGGAATGAAGCAATATATTTTCACGCAGAATACCTTAAAACCGAGTATATAGATAAAGGATTTGACACAATAGAAAAAATGGGAGACAAATATTGCCCAGCTGAAGCTGACCCACTTAATCAAAACTGGATCCCAGGTGTAACCCAAAATCTTAATGCCATAACTAGTAAATGTCCCCAGTACGCTAGTGCTGCTAATTCAAGTGAATGTGTAAATGGTTATAGAAAACCTATTGTTCTAAAACAAACTACACCAGATTCCTGCACAAAATTTGCTCAAGCGATGACTCTATACTCACTAGGCTTTAATTTTACTAATCCAACTGAAATATTAAAATATTCTTTTAGAAATTTACCTCCTGAAGCAGCGGGTAAGGTAACAGTTACCGGAACGAATATTGATGGAGCGATTAAAGCTTTAAAAGAAGGAAAACCAGTTGTATTCAGCGCTGGATCTGGTTTGTTCTCCCGTGCTTCAGGACATTACTTAACTTTATGGGGTATATATCCTGATGGTACAATTGGGGCTTTCGATTCTGCACCAAGAGACCACTTATGGGGTGATACCAAAAATAGGAATATACTGAAAGAGTACAGGGTAACTGTTGATGAAATTAGGGCGAATGTACAACAAGGGTTGTTTATCTTTGAACGAAAATCAGGAGTTACTAACCCCCCACAATGTGAAACTACACAAACTAATCAAAATGCAGATAATTGTTCTGACAAAACCCCGAGTAAAAGTGGCCTTACCTGGGTTGAGTTGAAAACCGCTGATAATCAAAGTAAATGTGTACAGGTAAAAAATAACCTACAAGTTATAAACAGTCTAAAACAAGCTTTTGCAAATATTTCCGGGTTTACTATAAAAGATGTCGAAGGTTTTGGAACTCGCACCTACAACTCTTACCACCCAACTGGTTGCGCTATAGATATTAATAAATCTCATAACCCCTATTTTGTAAAAAATAAGCCAGCAGTTGTTACTGGTGAAATTCCTTATACATCTGTTTATGCTACTCTTTTGGCATTTAATACAGCCAAAAATAATAAAACTGATCAATATATTATTACTAATGATGTAATTTCTGCTTTAAGAAATGCTGGTTGGTCACATCCTTATGACTATGATTGGCAACATTTTCAAACAACACAAGGAGAATGTCATGCAGGACAATAAAATATTATTATTTATTAAAAAATTCTGGCTATTACTGATAATTTTATTGCTAGTAATTTTTGGTTTAATTTATTTTTTCTATATAAAAAGTCCAAAAAATTCTTTTAATAATCAACCTACAAATGGTAGCTCGGCTACAAACCCAGAAATTAATATTCAAGATAATAATATTTCCAAAATCTTAAATGGAAAATCATTTTATCCATGCATTAATAAAAACGAAAAGTATCTAGTTTATATTAATGAGAGCAAAAACGGTGCAAGGAAATTAAATTTTAGTGATAGTAAAGTTAGTAATTTGTCAATTCAACCACCCTCAAATATCCAAAGCATTGTATATTCACCAGACTGTAAGCAAATGATCGTTTTTTCTACTAACAAAACCCAAAAAATCACTTACTATAATTTAGAAAATGGCAATTCAAATAGATTAAACGATAATATTACTAACATTTACTGGTCAAAAAAAGACAACAATAAAATTTATTATGTTTTCCATGATGAGTCAAACCAAAATAAATGGCAAATTAACCATTCCAAACCCGACGGGTCAAATTGGAAAAATCTGTATAATATAAAAGATGAAAATGGATTTTTTTCTAATCTATCTCTTTCAAATAATGAAGATAAATTAATATTGACAACAATAAAAGAAAGTGGCGATTATACGATCGAAGTATTTAATTTTTTAATAGATCTTAATAATGTCATTAACCAGCAAAAGATTGATATTAATTATAGCTCTGATAACTTATTATGGACTAAGGATGACAAAAAAATAATTTATCCTGACGGAATTAGTAAATTAGCGAGTATTTTTGATATAGACAACAAATCTATTAAAGAAACCGGGCTTTATGTCGAAGTTGATAGTATAATTGAATCTATAAATAATACTCAATTGATCTTGGCAATCCCCGAAAATATTAATCCTTCTTACCCAGAAATTTTTAACTTATATCCATATGATATGGAAAAAGATGTAATCGCCAAAATAAATGCTGTACCAGATGTAAAAATAATTAATTTAGATTATCTAAAATTTATTGATAATACAGTTTATTACACCAATAACGACTATCTTTATAGTTTCCCATTAGGCAACGAGACAATTAATAACATAATCACAAATAATATTGATCCTCAAGGTTAGATATTAACATAAAGTAGATTTACCGTAAATATGGTATAATTAATACGAGTCATGCAGCATGAATCATGTAACATATAACATGTAACAAAAATACAAAAGAATAAGAAAAACTCAATAATACAAATTTTTAGTTATAGGAGGGATATAATGGATCTGATAGATTTAAACAATGATAAAAAAATGTCAAATGAACCTCTCGACGATGCTCGAGGTAAAGAATCAGGAATTAGGAATAATGAATTAGGTCCGGATAATAAACCTCAGGAACCTATCAAACCGGTTACGCCAGTAAATCCAATCAAACAGGTTCCTATTGCTCAACCAATTAACCCTTCAACTCCGCTCAGGACGGGCCAACTACCCAATCAACCAATTAACTCTTCTCGGCCTCTCGACTTCGCTCGAGACAAGCCCGAATCTTTTGGAGTTAAAAAAACACATCCTGAAAATAAACCAACTAAGTTAAAACTAATTTTAATAATTGTGGGGGCATTCATAGTTATTGCCGGAGCGGTTTATTACTTCTTTTTTTACCAAGCAATATTAACTATCAATGTCGAGCCGAATTCTGCTCAAGTTGAAATTGGTGGCTATTCCAATGTGGGTAACAACCAATTTAAACTTAAACCGGGCTCATATAATTTAAAAGTCAGCTTAACCGATTATGTTGTCTATACGCAAGATTTGACTTTTAAACCTAGTGCTCGCCAAACTATTACTGTCGCGCTTAATCGCCAGAGCGAAGTTGTAAAACTGGTTGATTACCCAGCACTTTTTGCCACCCAGTCAATTGACAAACAATCATTAGTCTACCTTTCTAACCAAGGCACAACGATATATAAAATTGACGGCATATTAGGAGACACCAAAGAGAAACCCTATGCTGTAACACCGGCGAGTTTTAAAGAAATTAGTGATATTAAGTGGAATTTGCAAAATGATTTAGCTCTAGTTAAACAAGCCAATAGATGGTATTTGTATGACTTTAAACGCTATGATTTATTGCACCAAGAGTCAACCCAGTGGTCAGACGGTATTGGTAACGTGGCTTGGAGCCCAGATGGACAAAAGGTTGCCTATTTCTTTAATACCAGTAGCGAAAAAACTTTAATCAGAGCCAATAAGGATAACTCCGAGATGGAAAGAATCTATAACTTTAAAGATACCAGCATAACAAATCCAAAAATTTATTGGTCAGCAGATGGCCTAACTATGCTAATTATTGATAATGGTTTGTATATTTTTGATGTCTATAGCAAGACTTTAACTCAACTTAAACAATTTGAATCAGTTACTGACGCGAATTTTGCGCCAGATAGTCAGCATATTATTTATGAAAAAGACGGTAGCCTATATCTTATTAATTTAACTGGCGAGAATAAAGTTGACCTAACAGTCGCTACGCCTCTAAATAAAACTGTTTGGTTTGATCAAAATAATTTATTATACTTTATTACCGAAGGAGCAACCGACAATTTGTTTAAATTAAATATTAGCGCGCTAACAAAAACTGCTTATACTTATAAACCAAATTATACTATTAATGCTAAAAATCTAATTATTACCAGTGATTTAAGCCGAGTAATCTTTAATCAAGATGATTTTGAATATTCACTGAAATTAGTACCAAAAGAGTACTAACAAATTCAAAATTCAAATTTTTAAATAATAAATATGAATTGCCCGCCTGCACTCTCGGTATTTCACGTCGAATTACTCATTCGTGTTACATCCGAGATGCTGCGACGGACTTCCTGAATTTCTTCCGGGTGAGGAACGAAATTCTAGGAGCGGAGGGGATTTGGCAGATGATCTCACAAAAAAAAGGTTAGTTCGCAAACCTCAATATAGTAATCCAAATAAACCGTTATTACCAACAAAACCACGGCATAGTTTAGATATGGGTGGGATTACCCAACCACCAGGTCAAACAATGCCTCCTTTATCTGATGGGGCATCTGAAGAAGAACCTCAATATGATCAGGGGGAAACCGGAAAATCTCAAAGCCCAAGTCAAAAAAAAGATGGTGGTAAAAAACCTAGTGAAGGTGCAGATAAGGCTGGTAAAGACACGCCAAAGACTCCGGGGGAAGGCGGGGGGAAACCTGGTGGGATATCAGATACTAATAAGGCTGCACAACTTGCCTCTGGTAGTCCAGAAGATAAAAAAGAAGCTGTAAAAAAGGAATTATACGACGCAGCCGTAAATAAATTAGCTCTAGCTGGCCCATACGGTAGAGCTGCGGCAATTGTCTTGAAAGCTATTCCTTGGATCAAAAAATATTGGCATATACCTGTTGTTTTAATTCTTGGAATAGTTTTTATACTAGCAAGTCTAGCTAGTTGTTCACAATTAGATCGTGATGCCGGAGGTGGTACGCTTAAAGAACCCATAAATATCTTAGATACCAAAACAGACTTAATTAATGTTAGAACTTTTGGAACTACACAGGAATTAGCGAAATTCACTCAAGATGTAATTGCCCGCCAAGACGAGATTATTAAAGCCATGCAGGATTTATTAGGTAAAGAAAATGAGCAAATTAGAGGCGCTAACCAAAAAGCTAATCTTACATCTTTACTAGATCAATATCTTAAAAAATTACAAAAACTCAGAGATTATGTAGCCCAAATCCAAGCCAAAGAATTGAATATTAAACCAGAAGAAGGTTTAAGCGAAGATGAATTTAAAGGGCGTAATGAATTACAAAATAATATTAACTCTACCTTCTTAGAACTTAATGATTTAATGGCTAAATTAAAAAAGGAATTTAACCGTTGCGACGCAGTAAGTAGCCAAGAGCCTAACGAACTTGGTTTTTATCATCTAGAAAATAGTGGGTTATATGAAAAATTTGTCAGTTCGTCCCACAATAGCAGTAAAGAACCATTCTTTTTAGAAGCAATGCCATATTGCGCCACCATTTATGTGGCAACTCAATTTAAGGCCCAAACAGGTAAAAAGTTATGGGTGGGGGAAGCGTCATTTGCTGATGGGTCTTCGATGGTTGATTTTAGCTCTAACCGTGGTCATCTAGATGGACGAACTGTAATTTATAGCGGCCCGGGGATTGCGCGTAATTCTAAAGATCTTTTTGGTGTTGATTATGATCAAAACCTTGCCAAATGGTTTGCCAATTTACTCTACAAAACTGGAGTTGGATTAGTTTACTTTAATGATTCTGACTTAAATAATCAAACAACTACAAATTTGTTAGGGGATACTGTGCCACTCGCAAACCCCGGCTCAGGAATCAGTGATCATTGGAGCGTTTCATTTACCTTTTTAGACTTATAAACTAGGTTAATGAAGGTTAACATAAGTTAATAATGGTTACGGATGCTTACAATTACTTTAACTTTCATTAACGTGCCTTAACTTAAATTAACTGTTATTAACTTTAAATTTTATGAATAAAATCATCACAAAATTTATCAACATTACAATCATCGCCAGCATGGTGCTATCCTATTGGACAGGCATCTTAAGCGTTCCCAAAAAAGTTATAGCTGCCTCATCAGATGGTTATCAAGTTATTGGTGGTGATGGGGATGAAGCTACAATAACAGCAGATACAAAGATTATTGGTGGCGCTGGCAAATCTTTTTATACTAATTTTGATTATTTTAAAAGTGATGGTTTACTATCGGCTCTTGAAGAATATACTAAAGATTTGGTTAGAGCAGGGTATGATGGTCGGGTAAAAATCCAAGTAGTTGGTAGTGATAAAGCTAATATTAAAAAATGGGATACCATTAAAGAAGTTCTCCAAGCCGATAGAGATTCTGCCATGAGGCATGCCAAAAATCATTGGTATATTCCTAAAGAATTTTCTAAAGTCCCTATACCTGATAAAAAAATTATTGATACACTTTATACTATTACTGATCCAAAAATTTTGGGTGGCTATGATAATTGGCCAGTTAGTCTTAATCGGGTTAATAAAGGCCACCTTTGCAATAAGGAACATTGTAAACAAACTGACGAAAGCGCTCTGGACAAGCCAGAATCAGAAAGGACTAGCTCACCACACAGTACTGATATTACTCAAGCAGTTGATTGGGATGCTAATGGCCAAATTAAATGTACTCTAGTAACTTGTGATGATGAAAATGATCCTAACAATGGCCATAATGGTGATGATAATGGTAGGTGTGATAAAAAGAACTCACGAGGCTATGACGAAACAACAAATCAAACCAGACCCCAAGCTTTTAAACCAACTGATATTGAATTTAAAAAGATTCTTAACAAAGATCCAGACAACAGTGAGCAAATGACTGGTAATAATGCTGCTACAGGTATTGCTGGTAGTCCATCACTAACTGAACTATTCCAAAAACCTAAGGAAGATGTCTATAAATTTATCGCCAGCACTGTTGAGATGATCAACAAGCCAGAAGAATTAATTGCGCAAACTGCTGATAAATTACCTAATAACCCCACTAGTTTTGCACCTATTATCGGCCAAAATATTTTACTGCAAGAGATGGGGTATAATAATCTGGTTGATTACTTCCCAAAAAACTTTAAAGAATTTGTTAAGCAATCTGGCCAACAAATCTTAGCCAATGATGTTTTTAATGGTCAATTTGAGGCGCAAACTTTTGAGGGAGAAGATGGATATGAATGGGCAAGCAACATAGGCGCCAGATCATTAGAAAAGGCTATAGGTATCCCCAATAAATCATTTCTAGCTGGCGATCAAGAGGTTTTGACAACGGTCGGTCAAAGAGTAATGGAGGATATCTTAGGCTTAACTCCTGGTGCATTAAAATCTAATGTTACAAATTATGATCAACTTGTCAAAAGTATTGGCCAAGGGTTTATGGAAAAGAGTCTTTATCTTGATCAAGGGAATTTAGCTGGCAACACACTTGATGAAGTAAAAAATAAAATTGGCGCAGATAAGTTTGATCAAATATTTGCCTCTCGCAATGCCTCAATAGTCGCTAGCGCCCTACAAATTGATGTTAATGTCTATAGCAATAATCTAAACAATTTTGCCGAGCTTAAACGTCTTGTTGGCGAAAAAACATTAGACCAAAACATTCGTATTTATGAGCAATATACAGTTAAGGACATTCATAATAACACAGTCGCCACTCTTGATTCGCGTGATGAAATGCTGAATCTGTTAAATTATAAAAAGCCAGAGATCGATTCGGCAAAAAATGTAATAATAACCTATAATCAGATAACTCGCGAAATATCCGAAATTCCATTAAGTTACAACCCTCTTGACCCAAATTCCTACACCTATACTTATGAAAAATTACTCTCAGATAAACAAGAGCAAAATTCTTTAACACGTAAATTTTTAAAAGGTGAAAACCTCCAGGAAGTTTATAAAAATATTGGTTCAATTAGAGTCGCTAAAGGTTTATCTAGCATTGTAGAAGAACAACTAGACATTTACCAATTTTTACTCGCTGGCAGTATCCCCAAAATGAATGTTAAATATAGTGACCAAATTTCTGCCGAAATTTATGCCTTTGATGCCCAAGAAGTTGCCGAAAGAATAGGCCTGCATGACTGGTATGATTTATATAAAATATTTATTAAAAACCGCGGTAATGAGATTTATCCATATTATGGTATGGAAATAATGGTCCAGTCTTTAAACTCTAGCACCGATACCAATCAATTAACTAATGTAATATCTAATAGTGAAAATTTGTTTGATCAAAGGGTCCAATTCACCGCAAGCATAATTAATGAGATTAAAGAAATTGTTAACCAGCTTAATGATAAGAATATTCAAGATGATATTAATCTCCATTTAGATAATGCCTTAAAGGAGCTAGATGTTAGTACTGTTGATAATATAAAAGATGCCGCGAGCAACCCGCCACAAAAAAAGGTAGCAGCCAGCCTCAAAAATATTGGCCAAATCCTAATACAAAATAATCTAAATACCACCACCGAAGCAAAACAAATATATCAAAAAATTTATGAGATTAATAAAGGTGCTACACTTGATAGTTGGTTACCTGACGCTACAAAACTTAATATTTCAACTAATTACGGCCTTACCCGCGATAATTTAACAAACTTTTTTAGCCAAGATATTGGGCAAATTAATATTAATCAATTGGTTACCAAAGCTGCAAGCGGCGGACTCTTATACGGTATGGATATGGATAAGGAGTATAGCGAAGCAGAAGAAGAATTAAACGGGATTATAAATAGTAATAATAACCCAATCAGTGCGCTAATTGATGGCTTTGGTAAAGAAAACTTTACTAATCTTGCCGAAGTTCTAAACATCTCTTTAAGCCTACCTAATGATCAAAAGCTTAGTTCGCAAGAAATCGCCCAAATCTTTAATGGTGATTGGATCACCTTAACCAAAAAAATTGCCAATCAGCCTATTTCAGACGGGCTAGGCGTTTCCTTTATAGACTTGCTCACTAATGGTTCTCTTGCCTCGCAAATCCCTGATGAAGTATTTTCTTACGCCAATATTGTTGACTCAAACATTAGTACTGTCAGAAACTTATTATCCAGTATTAGCTCTGGTAATTTTATTTCTCAGACAATCGATACCGGTTTTAACTCAATCTTTAATCTAATGGATCTTAGCAAAGTTACTGGCATACCTCAAGCTAACGATATTCTTGGTAAATTTAAAGATTTATTTAAAAAAGGTATGCAGTCTATTGGACTAACCAAAGATATCCAAGGTTTAGCTGGAACTATAGGTGAATTTATCCCTAAATCACTGATCAGTGGCGATTTGTCTAAAGCTGTTAAAGAAATTGGCTCAATCAACTTATCAAACTTGTTAAAAGGAGAGGGAATAGGTTTGGACCAGGTTCGTATTTTCTCTGGGCTAAAACTCCCGGATCTATCACAAATAAATGAATGGGTATCCAATCAATTCGGAGATATTGGCGATAAACTTAGTACAGTTTATGGTGAATTAAACAAAATGGGGTTAACAGAGCTATTAAAGAGTAATGGGCAAAATGTTAACTACGCCTATATTGATAATATCCTAAAAAATAAAGTTGACTCCAATATCCCCAATGGCTTTGCTAGAGCAATGCTCTCAGGAGACCAAAGCACACTTCTTAGCGTTTCAGCCGAATGGATTAAAAACAGTATCAAAAACCCTACCGAAGCCGAGACTACGGCTTTAAATGCTCTATCTAACGTATTATCAGGTAATATGAGCGCTGCTAGCATCACTAGCGCCAGTATGGATATCATATTTTCTAACGAGAATTTTAAAAATTCCCTAAAAAATGCAGGCATTACCCAAGAATCATTTAGGGGTCTAGTTGGTTCAATAGCTAGTGGTAATTTAGACAAAAATACAGCCATTAATATTGGCAAACAAATTGTTCTTAATAATATGGTCAATAATGGTGCTGATGCTAAAAATATTGCCGCAGTCTCTGGAGTATTGGATTTACTAAGCGGTGACATCACACCAGCACGCGGGGTTAGTGCAGCTATGAGCTTTTTATCCCAGGACGAAAAGTTTAAAGAAAGTTTGGCTAAATCTGGTCTAAGTTTAGATAATATTCAAAACTTAATTAGTGCCGGCTTAAACGGAAATTTGGGTAAAAGCCAGGCTATTAGCCTGGCTAAAGATATAGTTTTAAATAATCTAAAAAAAGACAAAGATGTAACTGCTAAAAGTTTAGAATCAGTTTCGGCAGTTTTTGATCTGTTAAGCTCAGATATGAGTCAAGCCAGTATTGCTAGCGCTGTGACAAATTACTTATCAAAAGATACCAAATTTCAAGAAAGTTTAGCAAAAGCTGGCATACCTAGCAGCGCAGTAGGTACATTTATTAATTCTGCCCTATCTGGCAAAGTTGATCAAGGTCAAGCTGTATCAATTATTAAGGATGTAACCATTAATAATATAAGAAAAGGTTTAGAAAAAGAGACAGATCCTAATAAGATTAAAGCTGGTGAACAAAATATAACTATAGTTGAAGGGGCCTTTACTATTTTAAATGGCGGTTCTCCAACACAAGTGATTGTAAGTACTGGTTTAAGTATTATTAACAAAAATGAAAGTTTTAAAGAAAGTTTAACAAAAGCTGGCATTTCATCTGGATCGTTTAACAATTTAATTACCGCCGCCGTAAGTGGCAATATCAGTCAAAGTCAAGCTATTAACTTAGCCGGTGATATTATTCTTAATAAAATACAAGGTGTCCAAAACAAACAAATTGCTCAACAGGTTTTGAATATACTAGGTAGCGGCGGTAGCTTTAATGCCAGTAATATAACTAGTATAATCACCACAGCTTTTGGTGATAAAATCGATGTAATGTTTAAAGGTATGAATATCGCTCCAGGTGGGGGAGCACAAATATTAGGAGCTCTAGCTAGTGGCAACGTACAAGCTGCAGCTGGAGCCATAATTGGCGCTCAGTTGGATAAAGCTTTAACCTCAGCGATGGATGGTTTAACAAAAACTGCTGTGGGTACTACAGGTGCTTTACATGAAGCATTACATAGCAGTGCCGTAGCATCTAAAGAAGGTCTTGCAGATGCTAAAAGTATAATTAATGGCGATAAAACTGCTACAAAAGATTTCTTTAATTTTAAAAAAATAGGCAATATGCTAAAAAATGCAGCAATTAGTATGGCCACAGCTTATGCAGCTAGTATGATTGCCCAAGTTACAGGCCTACCTCCAGAACTTGTTGATTCAATTCTTAAAATAGCCATCGGTGGAGCAAATCCAATAACATTGATTGGCACGCTTATGCATGATTTTCTCCATATTTCTATTCCTGGACTTAGCTTTTTAGGCTTAGGAGGCAGTGGTGGTAAGATTATTAAAGAAGTTTACTGTGCTATGGATTACTACCCATGGCTCCAAGACGATTACCCACAATTTAAACCAGATGAGATCTACAAAGGCATTTATTATTGGCCAAATACAACTACAATAGATAGCAATGTAATTACTAATGATTCAACAGATTATTCTAGTAGCACACAAATTATGCCAGGTGACAAAGTTGAAAAGGGTTTTTCCGAGGAAGTACCCAAGCAACCTGATCGCGTTGGCGAAAATTTACCCGGCAGACCTCCTTATGAATTCAAATCAACTCCAAGTGGTTGGCAATCTGTGGTACAAAAAAAATTACCTTCCGCAGTATATATGAAGGCAACACAACTCGTTTGGAATTTTGTTGATCTAGCAACTCATTTTGACAATAAAGAAATGCGCCCGGGCCAAGTAATTATACCTCAGTGGGTAGATACTAAAGTTGCAGTTACAGACGATACAGTAAAATCAACTAATAACAAAGAAGATCCCACAATGTACGAAGGTTTAGGAGGAGAAATACTTAATAAATTTATGGCATCACTAGATTTGCTTTATGGTAGACATTATGTTGATGCTAATGCCAATGAAACTGATGTAATAGTCCAAGGATATACTATGAAGGAGAATCTAAAAAGTGAAGGGTACAATGTTAGAAGTGGCTTTTGGCAATCCCCAGTTGCCCTTTATTGGCTACATCTGACGTGGTAGGGTAGAAGGTTAATAAATGTTAATACTAGTTAATAATGGTTAATATGAGTTATAATATAAGTATGGGTAAAAACAAATGAACAAAGTAACTAAAGAACTAAAAAACAAAAGAATTAAAAAACTATTGAAAACTCTATCCATTTCTGTATTTTTTAGTTTTTCAGTTTTTCAGTTTTTTAGTCTATATGCTAGCCCAATAGCTTTTGCAGCTGATGCTTCTTCGGCTGCTGCCTCTGGTGGAGATTTAGATGCCTGGCTTAGTACATTCTATATCTGGGCTATTGGTTTAGGTGGGGCATTAGCAGTCTTTATGATCGCCTTTGCCGCCATTGATTACACTGCCTCTGGTGGAGATGTAGAAAAAATGAATGGCGCCAAAGAAAAAATTGTTGGCGCCGTTGTCGGCTTATTACTTTTAGTATTAACATATTTAATTGTTGATGCCCTACATACCGAGGCACCTGGAGGTGGTGGCACAACCACTCAATCACAAATCGATACAAAGACTGGTACTGAAAGTGGCGTTGTAGCCCCAGATAAAAGTGGCAAAGAAGTAAAAACAGCGCCAGATACACCGGCCTTTGAAGCTTAATATATTTTAAACCTTAATTTTTCAACTTTTTTACTTTTTAACTTATTATTTATCTCCTCAATAATTTGCATTTTATTGGCCTGAATCTTCATGGCCTCTATATTATTAATTACCCCAACCTCTAAAGTACCATCTCTAAAACTTAATGCTTTAAATCTACCGCTCGCAACACTATTTGCTATATGACAAACATAAGCAGCTTGCGCTACCTCACCCAAACTAACTTTATTGAGTTGTTTTTTTAATACCTTATCGATTTTATTGAACATGTGTTCCTAAGTAAACTCAAAACTCAAATTTTTCCCACTTCACTACCAACTTCGCTAAAGCTACACTGGTCAAGAAAGTTCCGAGGGATAAATAATTTTTAATCAATTATTTTAAATTCAAATGTCTAAAAATTTATTTTCCTAACTCCACTATCTTCGCCTTCTTAATAATATCTTTACCTAGATGTTCTTTATCTGTAGTCGTAATAATTGTCTGATGCTTGGACACTAATTCTAACAAATGGCTGCGCCTTTCTTTATCAAGTTCAGAAAATACATCGTCTAGAAGTAGTGTAATTTCGCCTTGGTGGACTTTTTCCAAATAACCTAACTCACTCATCTTAAGCGCTAGTACTGCGCTTCTTAACTCACCCCGTGACCAACCAGCACCTATCAAATAATCATTAAGATAAAAGATTAATTCATCGCGATGAGGACCATAAAGTGTAGTTGTTTGATTAATCTCTTGATCCCTATTGGCAATTAGTAGTTGATCCAGTATTTTGCCATCGGCTCTTTTTTTGTACTTGGCAATCAGTTTATCATCAGACCCACTGATTAATTGGTAATAATTTGTTAAATTCTGATTGATTAAATCTATCAAAATTTGTCTTTGCTCGGTGATTATCTTATTTAATTTTATTAATTCCTGATCCCAAAAATCTAGCTCGTCTGTCTTGGCTAAATTGGTTTTTATTCTGTAGAGTAAGCGATTGCGATTAGCTAATATATGATTAAGACTAATTAAAGATCTAGCATATTCTTTATCAGTTTGACCCAATAACAAATTCATAAATCTGCGTCTTTCTTGCGGCGCGCCACTTACAATATCCAAACTTTCTGGTGAAAAAAGTACCACCACTAATTGACCCAGTGCATCAATAGTTTTTTTTTCTACCCCATTAATTTTGATGCTTTTATTTAATTTTTGATCGATAAAAAGTTCAACTGATGTATTATTAGTTTGACCTACAATTCTACTAAACTCTTGCCCCCAGCGTATTGAATCTTTACTAGATCTTGCCCTGTAAGACGAAAAAACGGCAATTTGATATACCGCTTCCAAAAGATTAGTTTTACCTACTCCATTTGGTCCAACCAGCACTGTAAGTGGCTCAAAATCTAAGGCAAAATCATCATAATTGCGAAAATTTGTTAGAGAAAGACTATTTAATTGCATAAGTTGAATATAAGTTAATAATGGTTAATATTAGTTAACAGAAGTTAATAACAGTTACATAACCAATAGTAACCTTTATTAAAAATTATTAACTACTATTAACCAATTGGTCACTCATCCACTCTTAGTGGCATAACTACATAAAGGAATTTTTTATCTTTTAGAGGTTTAATTATAGTGGGTTGGAGCTTACCATTAGCTTCAACTATCACACTTTCCTCATCTATAATGCCTAGTATATCTAGTACAAACTTAGCATTAAAAGCAATATCTAAATTTTCCCCTTCACTCTTAATTGGAATTTTAGAAACATTATCCCCAAGTTGTGGAGAAACTGCCGAAACCAATAGTTCATTATCAGTAAAATTAAGCTTAATATTATTAGCTGATTCTCGAGCAAAGAAACTTGCCATTTTTACCACTTTGGCTAATTCATTTGTTACTACCTCAAACTGACTAGAATGATCTTTGGGGATAATTTGGGTGTAGTCTGGGAAATTACCCTCAATTAGTCTAGAAATAATTTGGGTGTCCCCAAGCATAAAAAGTATTTGATTCTCTTCTAAATAAACATCTACATTACTATTAACTGCCGAAAGGATTCTACCTAATTCTGACATTGTTCTACTGGGAATAATAATACTAGCACTTTTGGTTGCAGATTGTTCTAATTTAATTGTGGCCTCAGCTAATCTATAACTATCTGTAGTAGCTAATTTAAGAGTATTTTTATCCACAACAAAATAAACACCTGTTAATACTGGCCTGGTTTCATCTGTAGCAACAGAAAACAGAATTTTTCTAATAGCCTCTTGCAATAGTTTAACTGGTAAACTTAATAACTTATCTGTTTTTATTTCTGGTATTAATGGAAATTCAGATGATTCTATACCTTTGATGTGGGCGTTATATTTATTGCTTTTAATTTCTAGTGTTGTTTCTTTTAATTCTAAATCAATTTTTTCATCATCATTAGTACCCACAAAATCAGTTAAAACCTTAGCTGGCAACGTGATCGAACCCTCTATTTCAATCTTTGCCCCAACCCAAGTAGTTATTCCAATTTCCAAATCAGTAGATGCTAATTTTAATCTACCTTTATCGGTTGCCAACAATATATTATTAAGTATTGGTAGTGTACCTCTGACTCCAATAATTTTATTAACAATATTTAATGATTTATTTAATTTTTCTTGATTGCATGATAATTTCATAAATATCCTTTCATTAATTTTTGTTTGTTGTTTTTAAATGTTTTCCACATTATATATTATTATTTATTTAAATTAATTAGTTAATAATTATATTAATAAACACTGTGGATTGGGGGATTATTAGGTTATTTTGCTGTGGGTAAAGTGTTTAAAAATATGGTTAGGGGTGTGGTAAATAAGTTGATAGAATGTTAATTAATAATTAATTTATATTGAATATAATATTAGCCACAAACTATCTACTATTTTTCCCCATTACTTTTCCACAGATACTGGGGATAAAGTAAAAGGTTAATATTTATTTAACTACTGTTAACAGAAGTTAATAATGGTTATAATTCCCAATTTAACAACAGATATTAACCCATATTAACCAGTGTTAACTATTATTAACTTTTTAAATATACAACTTTTCCTTGATCACACTCATCTCACGTTGTAAATTTTCATTACGTGCGAGCTCTTTTTCTATTTTATCTCTCCCGTGAATTATTGTAGTGTGATCTTTACCACCTAACTCCTTGCCGATTCTTGGGTAAGAATAATTTAGTTCGTGACGGAGTAGATACATGCTTATTTGTCTAGGGTAAACTAACTCTTTATTCCTTTTTTTACCAATTAATTCTTCCATTTTTATACCATAAAAATTAGCAATTGTTTTTAAAATTTTACTTGCAGTGATATATTCATTGCGGTTTGTTGAAAGAAACGGTTCTAAAATTTGAGTCACTAATTCTAAAGTTGGTTCAGCATTATATAATTCTAAGTGAGTTCTAATTTTATTAAGTGACCCCTCTAATTCCCTAATATTTGAACAAACATTCTGAGCAATATACTCTATTACATTATCCCCAAGATTTAATGATTTTTCTTGTGACTTTGCCTTTAAGATGGCGGCGCGAGTTTCAAAATCAGGTTGTTTAATATCAGCTACCATACCACCGGAAAAACGTGATGAAAGTCTGCCAGATAATTCACCAATAGCCTGAGGAACACGATCTGATGTTAATATTACCTGGCGATTACCTTGTTGCAAGGCATTAAAGGTGTGAAAAAATTCTTCCTGAGTACCTTCTTTACCAGAAAGAAATTGTATATCATCAATTAGTAGGACATCAGAATTCCGATATTTCTTTTTAAAATTATCTATTCTTTTATTCTGTATAGCATCTACAAAATCATTAGCAAAATGCTCGCAAGGGGCATAAGTTATTTTTGCTTTAGGGTTACGTTTTTTTATCTCATTACCAATAGCTTGGATTAAATGTGTTTTACCAAGCCCTACACCACCATAGATAAAAAGCGGATTGTATTTTTTACCAGGTTTATCACTAACTGCCATGCTTGCCGCATGAGCTAAACGATTCGAATTACCCACAACAAAAGTATCAAAAATATAGTTTGGGTTTAAATTAAAACACCCATTTTGTGAATCAGTTTTTTTATCATCCTTTACTTCTTTATTAGTAAGTATGTTTGTTATATCTATATTATTAACCTGTGGTGGGGCGGTAGAACAAATTTTATATTTAATTTCTTCTAAATGGGGTCTGAATTTTTTTAATATTATAAATATTTGATTGTGATATTTATTTTTAAGCCACTCTTGCGCAAAAGAGTTTGGAACACCTACTATTACTAAATTATTTTCATCAGAAACAACAAAAGTACTCTTAAACCAAGTGGTAAAATTTGCTTTAGATAGAGTTACCTCTAATTCGCCTAATGCTGTTTGCCAGAGTTGTTCTTTATCCATAGTCCGCTTCGCTCCTCCCTACTAATTTACGAATCTAACTAATTACTAATGATATAATACACAGATTGAATATCTGTGTGATCTGTGAATAAGATCAGTGGTCGAGTCACATTAATAATCTTATCATAGTTAACTTATCCACAAGCTGTCAAGGGTAGTGTGGAAAAGTATTGTGGACAACGTGTGCAAAGTTGACTTTTTAGGTTAAAAAAGATAAGATGGGAATAAGTTTGATGAATTAAACTCCACTAATCTTTTTACACTAATATCACGAATAGTATTATTAGTAATTAGTAGGAATAAACCAAAGGTTTATATGAAAAGAACAAGGCAACCAAAAAAACTTATACGTAAAAAATGCACCGGGTTTATGAAACGTATGGAAACCGCCGGCGGTCAAAAATGTTTAAAGCGAAGACGCCAAAAAGGGAGAAAAAAAATTAGTGTTAGCTAAAAACAATCGGTTAACTAAAGATCGAGATTTTAAACGTGTATGGGCTAAAGGCAATACCTTTAAAGGTAATTTTATTTACATTAAATTTAACCAAAATACTACCAACCAAAACAGATTTGGTGTAGTAATTAGTAAAAAAAATGTTGCCCATGCAGTAGACCGCAATAAAGTTAAAAGACGTATGCGTTATATAATCCAAAAGCATATTGATAATGTGCCTAGTAAGCTTGATATAATTATCAATTTTTCTAATAATATTATGCAAGCGAGTTATAAAGACTTAGAGAATGATTATTTGGGCTTTGTGAGAAGAATCAATTAGATAAAATGGGTTAATCTCCACTAATCTATCTTCACTAATAACACTAAATGACTATAATGTATTATTCCCCATTAATTTCTATACACCAATTTCACAAATTAATTAGTGACATTAGTGTAATAAGGTTAGTGGAGATAAAAACAAATTATAATGATATGAAACAAGTTTTATTGGCAATAATTAGATTATACCAACTAACCTTATCACTCGATCATGGCTTGATTGGTAAAATTATACCAATTAGAGCTTGTAGATTCACACCTAGTTGCTCGCAATATTCCTATGAGGCAATTAAAAAGTATGGTAGTATTAAAGGCAGCGCTAAAGGTATAAAAAGAATAATTAGATGTAATCCTTGGAGTAAGGGAGGGTGGGATCCAGTTAAATAAGATAAGGTTAATTATGGTTAATAATAGTTAATAAATGTTACATTAATTTTCTATTTTTAACCGATATTAACCCATATTAACTGATATTAACTACTATTAACCATAAAAAATAATGTTAAAATCTTTAGTCAAAACAGTACTATATATTCCACTATACAATGCCCTAATTTTTTTGGTATGGTTGGTGCCTGGCCATAGTGTTGGTTGGGCAATTATTATTTTAACAATAATTATTCGATTATTGCTGTATCCATCTTCAGCTAAAACTGTTGTCATTCAAAAAAAGATGCAACAACTCCAACCTGAGTTAGAAAAAATCAAAGAGAAATACAAAGATGACAAACAAGGTCAGGCTCAAGCTACCATGCAGTTTTACCAAACAAATAAAATCAACCCGCTTAGTGGTTGTTTACCTCTTTTAGTACAGCTACCAATCCTTTACGTATTATATTATGTCTTTAGAGTTGGGCTTGATGAGAGTAGATTTAGCTTATTATATTCATTTATTCCAAGACCAGAATATGTTAATGCCATATTTTTGGGGATGGATTTGAACCAACCTAGTATATATTTGGCAGTGTTAGCAGGTATTTTGCAATTTTTCCAAAGCCGACAAATGATGGCTAAACAGGTTAAAAAACCTAATACTAATAATAAAAATGATGATTCGGCAACAAACTTCCAAAATATTTTTAGCACGCAGATGGTTTATCTTTTCCCGATAATAACGGTGATGATAGGTACTAAATTACCAGCAGCCCTAGCAATTTATTGGTCAATAACCACTGCGTTTATGATTTTGCAACAATGGTGGATTTATAACAAAGCTATTGATAATGTTACAGTTAAAATTAGAAAGGCCTAAATATATGAGTAAAAAACATCACGAAGTAGTTAAAAAAATTACTAATTTAATGGGATTCCAAGTAGAAGTCGAAACAACAGAAAATGAATCAGGCATAATTATTAATTTAAAAACAGAAGATCCGTCGTTACTTATTGGCAAAGGTGGAGAAAATCTCAAAGCTTTGCAACATATTACCAACCTAGTAGTTTACAGTCAATTAGAAGATGGTATTGGAGCAAGAGTTTTGATAGATGTGAACAATTATTTATCAAATCAAAAAATAAATTTAATTCGTTCGGCTCAAAATGCCGCAGAAAATGTTACTAAAACTAATAGCCCAGAAGTTTTAAGACCAATGACTGCCTATGAGCGCAAAACAGTACATCTTGAGCTAACTAAATATCCAGAACTTATGACAGAAAGTATCGGCGAAGACCCAAATAGGAGAATAGTTGTGAAAATTAAGAAATAATTTTTACAAATTCAAATTTTTAATTTAAAATCAAATTCAAATGATTAAATGTCCCAAAAAATTAATTTATTGAATATTGACCTGCCCGACATGCCAGTCATGGCAGGCGGGTTAAAAATTATTTATCCCTTGAAACTTTCTTGACCAGCGTAGCTTTAGCGAAATTGGTAGTGAAGTGGGAAGAATCGGAGTTTTGAATTTTAGAGGAAGGGTGGCCGAGTGGTTGAAGGCGCATCTCTCGAAAAGATGTAGTCGCCTTGTGCGACTCGTGAGTTCGAATCTCACCCCTTCCGCCATTCGACTTCCTGTCTAGTAAAACAGGTACGCTCATGGTCTTCGACCGTTCAATAGATTCACGGTAGACCAGGAAGCATTAAGTCGAATGTCCTGAGCTTGTCGAAGGACGTTCAATTATGAGTTATTTTGTTTACATTATTTTGTGTGATAACAATAGATATTATGTTGGTCACACAAATAATTTGGAATCAAGGTTTAGTCGACATTTACAAAAAACTGGCGCAAAGTTTACAGCGCAAAATAAACCGATAAAAATACTTTGGCAACAAGAATTTAATTCTGAAATAGAAGCCATTAAAAGAGAAAAACAGATAAAGGGTTGGACAAAAGCAAAAAAAGAAAAATTGATTAATAAAATTTGGGATTAAGTTTAAACTTCGTAATTCTTAATTCATAATTCAACTTCTAAGGAGGCCCATGGCTTATAATATCGAACGAACTCTTTATTCTATAGATAGAGAAGAAGAAGAAAAACAAACTCAAATACTGGCAAAAAATTATAGTTTACCATATATTTACTTAGTTAATTACCCAGTTTTAGCCGATGTACTCTATATTATTAAACCAGAGCAAGCCCTAAATTTTAAATTAGTGGCATATTTAAAATCTGGCGATACACTAAGAGTGGCAACATATGATCCTAAAGATAGCAACATCGCTAGTTTTATTAAAGTTTTGGAAGATGCTACCAAATTAAAAGTCATGCTTTCTGTTTGCTCCGAGACTAGTTATCGTTACGTAGCTCAACTATACAAAACCTTTCAAGAAGCGCACAATACGGCTGAAGGAATTACAGTTTCTAATGAAGAAAAAACTCAGTTTAAAGAAGAAATCAAAAATTTAATTGATTTAAAAGATAAAATTACTAGTGTTTCAACTACCCATCTGCTTGATGTGATTTTTGTGGGTGCCCAAGCAGTGGAGGCATCAGATATTCACCTTGAACCTGAAAATGAATTTTTAAAAATCCGCTATCGTATAGATGGAGTACTGCAAGATATTGCCGAATTACCTATTAACTCACATAAGGCATTGATATCAAGAATCAAATATTTAGCAAAATTAAAAATAGATGTAACAAGCGTACCACAAGATGGCCGCTTTGACGCCAGAGCAGGAGAACAACCCATTGATATTCGTGTTTCCACCATGCCTACTAATTATGGAGAAGCAGTGGTTTTAAGATTGCTCTATCGTAGCAAAGAGTTTATCACTTTGGGTAAACTTGGTTTTAACCAGGATCAATTAACTATTATCCACGAAGCCATATCAAAACCCCATGGCATAATTTTTAACACTGGTCCTACTGGGAGTGGTAAATCCACAACGCTTTATGCCGTCTTACAAGAACTTAATCAACCAGGTGTAAAAATTATAACACTAGAAGATCCTATTGAATATCGTATTGAGGGTATCGAACAAACTCAAGTAGAAGTGGAAAAAAAGTTTACTTTTGCTACAGGACTGCGATCAATCTTACGTCATGACCCAGACATTATTATGGTGGGTGAGATACGCGATCAAGAAACCGCTGAGATTGCTATAAACGCCGCTATGACTGGACATATGGTTTTAACCACCTTGCATACTAATAATGCGCCAGCAGCCATCCCGCGCCTAATTGATATTGGTGTTAAGCCCTTTCTATTAGGTGGTTCGATTAATTTAATCATAGCTCAACGTTTAGTCAGAATGATTTGTCAACTTTGTAAAGGTAAAGGATGCAAAGGATGCAACAATTCTGGCTACAAAGGCCGCACGGTAATTGCCGAACTATTGGTACCAACTGTGGAATTTGAACAATTAATTAAACAGCAGGCTACCCTGCGTGAATTTATGGATATGGCTAAAAAGTCAGGAATGCGAACTATGGAAGAAGATGGTATGCAAAAAGTCGCTAGGGGAATTACGACTAAAGAAGAAGTGCTACGCGTCACACGGGAATAAGCTTCTTAGGTGTTAGCTTCTTAGCTTATTGGGAAGAAAAGGTAGAGGTACTTGTATTTTTGTATCATTTATGATACAATTAGACTACAAAAATGATACGATTAATGGCACAATTATTATGAAATTAAAATTTAACCAGTTAAATAAAAGACAGGAAGCTATATTAGATTTGATTAATAAACAAGGAAAAGCCACAGTTCCCAAATTGTTTTTGATATTATCTAAAAAATCTTTCAAAACTTCTAAAATTACAATTATTAGAGACCTGAATCAATTATTAAAATATAATTTTATTAAACGTATTGGTAATGGTAGAAGTGTAATTTATCAATTATCCGATCAATATAATTTACTTAAGCCAATAGATGCGGATGATTATTTTAAAATTAACCCAGACATAAGAGAAGCAAAAAAAAGTTTTAATTTTAAGCTCACTAATATTTTAAAAAATATCTTTATTGCCGATGAAGAAGAAAATCTAAACCAACTTGCTTCAAAATATCAAAAAAATATTGCAAGATTGCCCCAAGCCAATTTTAAACGAGAATTTGAAAGATTGCTTATTGAATTTAGTTGGAAATCATCAGCTGTTGAAGGAAACACTTATACTTTGCTAGAAACAGAGTCGTTAATTAAAGAAAATAAGCAAGCGAAAGGTCATAAAAAAGAAGAAGCTACCATGATTTTGAATCACAAAAATGCTTTAGAATATATTAGAAATAATGTTTCAGATTTTAAAATGATTACTCTGCGCAAGTTAGAAAATATTCATTTAATTTTGACTAAAGATTTGAATATCGGCCGTGGAATCAGAAAAACGCCAGTTGGGATAATTGGTACTGTATACCGACCGCTAGACAACATTTTTCAAATTAAAGAAGCATTAGAAGCAGCTTGCAAACTGGTTAACGAGGAAAAGAATATTTTTGCTAAAGCTATTGTTTTAATGATTATGATTGCCTATATTCAGCCATTTGAGGATGGTAATAAGCGAACCAGCCGATTGGCTGCTAATGCTATTTTAATGGCTAATAATATTTGCCCACTTTCTTATCGAAGTGTGAGTGAAGATGAATACAAAAAGGCAGTTATTTTGTTTTATGAGCAAAATAATGTTAGTTATTTTAAGAAACTTTTTATCGAGCAATTTGAATTTGCTGTTAAAAATTATTTTCTTTAAAATACGAATAGAAAAATACTAAAATAATATTAGCATATAGATTTGGTGAAAATTCCATATCTTTGTATCATTTATGATACGATTGTGGTATAAAAATGATACAATTGAATTTGAGTAATTAAATAATAATGGGCTAGAAGTTGAAATCGCTTAATACCTGGGTAACTTAGGTTAAAATTTATTGTACATATTATCATATACTAGTATGTGATAATGGATATATAAGATATAAAAGTTATTTTTTTGAATATGTTTAAACATGCTTGATTAAATTATTATCCTAAGAAGCTAAAAAGCTAAAGCCTAAAAAGTTTTTTTTATTTGTACAGAAAAATGGTGCCTATCCCTAATTGCCTTTTATTGAAAAAGATATATAATATAATTATGAATAAAAAACAAAAATTTTATAAAATTTATAGTAATCTGCCACTTAATTTGCGTAATGAGATAGTTATCATCATTAATAGTGAACCACTAACATGGAAAGTAGCGAAATTATATATAGACGAAGACACAAAATTAGGCGAGGAAATTTTAACAAAATTGGAAGATTTAGAGATTATTTAAAAGGATTAACATGTTTGAAAAAAAAGATGCCCAAGCCGAAGAAATCAAACAATTAGTGATTGAAAGATTAAAAACTATATCGTCAGATAAAAAAATATCTATCGGTGGAGATGGTGATTTTACAGTTAGCGAACTAATTGATAGTGTTAAAAAAAATAATAAAATTGGTAAAAAAATAATAGAAGTTCAAATGGA
Organism: uncultured Candidatus Saccharibacteria bacterium; assembly: GCA_964638435.1. Taxonomy (GTDB): domain Bacteria; phylum Patescibacteriota; class UBA1384; order JAMDBS01; family CAZXAY01; genus CAZXAY01. The sequence goes on from CAZXAY010000008.1 coordinate 32,248, forward strand.
TTTTTTAAAAACCTTAAAAACAGGAACTCTCTTAGATGAATAAAACTATTTTAATTACTAGACCACAACATGATGAAACCACTAACTATTTATATCATTGGTCAAAACAAGTTATTCAAGAGGCAGAAAAGAAAAACTTAAAAGTTATAGATCTCGAAGGAGTAAAAGCAAATCTTAAAGATTTTGCTGGAAGAGTTAATAAAAACCTTCCAGATATAATTTATTTAAATGGTCACGGGAATGCTGATTCGATTTGTGGTCATAATAATGAAATTCTAGTTGGCGTCGGTAATAATGAGTCGCTTTTATACAATAGTTGTGTTTACGCTTTAGCATGTAGTTCGGCAAAAGTTCTTGGAAAATCCGTAGCCAAAAATGGCACAAAAAGCTTTATAGGATATAAAGAAGATTTTATATTTATACATGAAAATAATAAATCGTCAAAACCTATTAAAGATAAAACTGCTAGACTATTTTTTGAACCATCAAATTTAGTTGTTACTACACTTATTAAAGGCAATACGCCCAAGGAAGCATTTGGTCGTTCACAGCAAGCATTTAAACGTAACATTAGACATTTAATGGCAAGTGATTCACCACAAAATGATAAAACATCTATCCCATGGCTTTATTGGGATATGACTCACCAAGTATGTTTTGATCACGCTAATTAGACAAAACATAAAAAATTGTTAATGAAGAAAATAAATAAGCCGAATTTTTTCACCCTGTGGTCTGCGAAGCTGCCACAGGGACAATGATCCTAAACGCCCAGCATTGTTTCCAAGGAGCTAACGCGACGAAGGAATTATGCAGGGTGATTTACAATATTAGACTAAAATAAAAAGTTGGACCCAGTAATACAACTTTCAGCATATTTGTAAATAATTATCGTAACTAAAAATGTCTGTAAAATGCAGACGTAGTTGGTGAAATAAAGTAAATAGTACAAACAAATATAAATAATTATTTCTGAAAGTTGATATACTGGGAGGAGGTAATATGTCACTAACCAATGAAGATTTAAATAAAATTAGAAATGTTGTGAGGGCAGAGAATGAATTGATTGAAATTCGATTTGAAAAGTTAGAAGATAAAATTAATGTTCTTAAAGTTGAAAATAAAATAGAACATCAAGAATTGAAGAGATTAATTATTGAACTGAAGAAAATGGAGAACGAGGATACTAGCGCCTTTTATACTGATTTAAATAAGCTAGAGAAAAGAGTTACTAAGTTAGAAGTTAAAGTCGCTTAATGTCGAGATAATTTAAATTAAAATTTATTGTACTCATTATCACATACTAGTATATGATAATGGACAATCTAATATATTTTATCTAATTTTTAACCCCCTTAGCTTGACAAGAGGGGATTTTTATGATAAACTTTGTAGTTAGTAGTTAATTTATAAATAATTTGATCTTTAAAAATATTCTAATTTTTCTAACTCTCTTCTGAAGGACTGTCCTTTAGGGTAAAGTTAGATAGATGTAATTTTATTTCCCCATTTGGTGGTAAATGTTATCTGGTTAAATTATATTAATATTTAAAAGTTACGTGTACTTGAACCTGTTACAACCTCGTAGGTTGCTGCAGGTTTAAATTGACGTAACTTTGATTTAAATAAGATTATTATAAACTTGTTTTTGACAATTTATCAGCAGTTTGGGAAATAAAATTTCAAAATAATGAAGGAGTGTGCAGAAATGCTAAGATTCAAGAATTTCTTGATTTTCGTGGTAATCATGGTGGTTATCGCAGTTCTTGCTCAGATGGTCTGGGCTGGAGAAGTAACAGAGGAGCCAACCGCACAAAAATCTACCATCTACATTAGTGTCAGCGGATTCATGAGTAACGAGGTTCGCGAAGCTCTGAACACCACTGCTATGTTTGACAACTACGACGTGGTAACCGACCGAAGATCAGCTACGCACGAAATGAGGATTCGTATTAATCGAATCAGAATTTCGTCGGGTAGTCAAAACTACCGAACCCCGTCAATTCAAGTCAAAACTGGTGGTCACAAATACTCGATCCCAGTCTACACTCACGCAAGCTCCTCAACTTACACCTTCACTGTTTCGGCAATCATCATCGAGAAAAAACCTCCTAACAAACGAATTTGGCCCAATGTTTTACAACCAGGTGGTTATTATTCTGAATCAGGGACAGATAGAAATTCTTCGATCAACACGCCCCCGATCAGTGTCTATAACCAAGGTTATGGAAGTCTCCAAGGACTTGCCAAAGCCGTCGGCCAACTGATGGTTGAGTCTAAAACCGCAAAAATATAGAACGGGTCTGTCGCCAATCAATTTTTTACAGGTTAGATGTTTTTGACCAAATATTTGACTTAACCTG
>CAZXAY010000009.1:0-32211 GCA_964638435.1 uncultured Candidatus Saccharibacteria bacterium
TCCGCGACATCCCTCCTACAAGCTTACTGTGAAACCTATTGCATAGTGTTATCACAGTGTGCTTTTCGGTGGGCAGGCGCACAACTGCAGTATATACAGTTATTTTTAAAATATTAGTTATTACCACTATGGCGCGATCGCGCCATAGTGGTAAAGATACTAAAATATATTAATCAAAAAACATTTTGTTTATATCATGAAACAATTTTCACCTGAAACTAAAAAATTACTTAACTATCTTCTTATAGGAGGTTTGGTTGTAATTGGCTCAATATTGGATCCACGACTACCTCATAAGTTACTAAAAGCCTATTTTAAAGAGAAATCCTTCGATAATAAAAGGTTTAAAAGAAATATCGACTACCTTAAAAAACGTGATATAATTAAAGTATCCGATACTAAAAATGGCTTACAATTGAGGCTTACAGAAAATGGTATAGTAGCAGCAAAATATTATCAATTAGATAATCTCAAAATTAAAACCCCAGATAAATGGGATGGTAAATGGAGAGTAGTGATATTTGATATACCTGAGGATAGAAAATTAGGCAGGAATGCACTTCGTAGAAAGATGAAACAACTAGAATTTTACCAATTACAAAAAAGCGTTTTTTGCTACCCATATTCATGTGAAAATGAAATTATTTTATTAAGAGAAACTTATCAAATCCAACCTTATGTAAAAATGTTATTAGTAGAAAAATTAGAAAATGAAGAATTAATAAAAAAAACTTTTAGTCTATAGATTTTATAAGTCTCATTTCTATCATATTTTACCACTATAAACACGATCGTGTTTATAGTGGTATGAGAAATTTTGACATTTAATTTATTAATAAGGTATAATGGAAATGTAATAAAATTGAGTTGATATAATATGAATCAAGGAGTAAATATGCAAAATAGGGTACTTTCGTCAGAAATTAATAAATTAGTAGGTAAAACCGTTACTATGTGTGGATGGGTCCACTCCAGACGCGATCATGGTAAACTCGTTTTTATTGATCTTAGGGATCGCAAGGGGCTTACTCAGGTTGTATTTATCCCCTGTAGTAATGCTCACAAGCTGGCACACGAACTTCGTACGGAATATGTATTAAAAATCGAAGGAGTAATAAATAAAAGACCTGAAAAAATGATTAATAACAAAATTATATCAGGTAAAGTTGAGCTTGAAGCTAAAGAAATGGTGATATTAAATACTTCCGACACACCTCCTTTTGAAATCAACAAAGATACTGTCAATGTAGATGAAGAAACTCGTCTAAAATATCGCTATCTTGATTTGCGTACAGAGCGAATGGCAAACAATATTCGCATGCGTCATAAAGTTATTCAATTCATCAGAGAATATCTTACTAATAAGGAAGATTTTATAGAAATTCAAACTCCAATTTTATCAAAATCAACGCCAGAAGGTGCCCGCGACTATCTTGTTCCATCAAGAATGCATGCTGGTAAGTTTTTTGCATTACCCCAATCTCCACAACAATACAAACAATTACTCATGGTAGCCGGATTTGAAAAATATTTTCAGATTGCCCCATGCTTTCGCGACGAAGACGCACGGGGCGATAGATCACCTGGAGAATTTTACCAATTAGACCTAGAAATGTCCTTCGTAGAACAAAATGATATCTTGGAATTAATAGAAAAATTGTATACTAGTTTGGTTAAAACATTATTTCCTAATCATAAAATTACTACTAGCCCATGGCCACGACTTAAATACGATGACGCTATGAAGAAATATAACTGTGATAAACCGGACTTAAGAAAAGATAAAAATGATAAAAAAGAATTGGCTTTTTGCTGGATTATTGATTTTCCCTTATTTCAAAAGCAAACCAAAGATGATTTCTTCCACGGTGCTGGTAACAAAATGGCTCCATCACATCATATGTTTACTGCTCCAAAAAAAGAAGACGTTAAACTGCTTGACACTGATCCATTAAAAGCAAGATCCTATCAACACGACTTAGTATTAAATGGAGTCGAAATTGGTGGAGGTAGTATTAGGATTCATGACCCAAAGATACAAGAAAAAGTTTTTGATCTAATTGGATTTACTCCCAAACAAAAAGCACAATTTGCTCATTTATTAAAAGCCTTTGAATTCGGAGTTCCACCACATGGAGGCATAGCACCAGGCCTTGACAGATTTATTCGTTTACTTCAAGGTGAAGACGCAATTAAGGAGATTATTGCCTTTCCACTCACAGGAGATGTCAGAGACCCTCTAATGGATTCTCCAACAGAGGTATCACAAAAACAATTAGACGAAGTTCACATCGAAGTTAAATTTAAAAAAACAAAATAATTAGTACTTAATAACAATTATGCATAAAACAAAAATATTACCTATAACTTTTGTAGCTATTCTTATAATCGGTATAATTTTTATTCAATACCGTATAATTAAAATTGGTTCTAAGGATGTATCAGAAGTAGGGATAGTTAAATCGTCATTAATTAATACTTTAGATACTTTACCTGCATTTGATACTGATAAAATTAATATAATACCACAAAAAAACTCGTTATATAAAAAGGAAAATATTTGGGCAAAAAATTATATACTTCTAGATGCAATTACATATTATCCTCTGGCAGAAAAAAATTCTCATGACTCTGTACCAATTGCAAGTACCACAAAAATTATGACTGCAACAATTGTGATTGAAAACTATAAATTAAAGGATATTGTAACAATTTCTCCTAATGCTGCTGCTCAAATTGGATCTGATGTAATGTTAAGATCTGGTGAAAGATTAACTGTAGAATCGTTATTGTACGCATTACTTGTTCAATCAGGAAATGATGCTGCAATGGCATTAGCTGAAAACTATCCAGTTGGTGGCTTAGATGGGTTTGTAAATACTATGAATGCTAAAGCAAAGTATCTTGGGATGGATGATACAAAGTATCTTGATCCAGCAGGCTTAGATGATGCAGGACGTTCAAGCGCATTCGATCTAGCAATTATCACTTCATATATGATTAAAAATCCAATATTTAGCAAAATTGTTAAAACTTCTGAAATTACTATCAGTTCAATTGATGGCAAATTTTCACACAAACTTGATAACTCAAATCGTTTAATTAAAGGTGACGAACTATTATATTATCCAAACGCAATTGGTGTTAAAACTGGCTTTACTCCCGAAGCTGGTCATTGTTTAGTCTCTGCTGCAGAAAAAAATGGTAAAAAAATTGTAAGTGTAGTATTAAATACCATAGAAAGTACTAACGACGCTAGCGCTAAAGAAAGTAAAAAATTGCTTGAGTGGGGATTTACTAACTATAATTATTAATAGATAATTTTTAATACAATTGCATATAGTTGTATTTTTTATACTTGACAAAAATACATATAATCATTATTATTAAAATAACGAACGAAATATGAATAAATTGGAGGCGTATGTCAATTATAGATGATTTATTAATTCTAACAGACAATTTAAACAGTATCACTCTTTCAGAAATCGGTGACAACCTTCCAAATCAAAGCAAGCAAATAATTGCCTCTGCATTAGGAAGATTAACATCAAAAAAATTGATAGATAAAAAAATATCTCAAAATAATACTTCATTTATCATTACTAAATCTGGAAGAGATAAAATTAATTCTACCCTCAATTCTGTAAAATTATATTCTGACAAACGAAATGATAATCATTCATGGCAATTTGTAATATTTGATATCCCAGAAAAAAATCGTTCATCACGGGATGCATTTAGAAACTATTTGATCAGTCTTGGATTTGGAAAATTACAAGACAGTATTTGGGTATCATCCCATAACTATTATGATGACATCCATAAAACTATTAAAATATTAAATATACAAAATCTTGTTACAGTAATATCTACTGCTAATTTATCGAACATCCAAGAACAAGAACTGATTGATAAAACTAACTGGAATTGGAAAGATATTAATAACAGTTATCAGGAATATATCAAAGAATCCAATAAATTTCTAACTAATAAAAATAAAACTTCATATAACGCACGCCGATTAGTTTTCAAATTTGCAAAAACGCTCACAAGAGACCCAAAGCTACCAGAATATTTGCAACCTAAAAAAACGCTTACTGGGGAAGCATTCAATATCTATCAAAAAATTAGATCTTTTTGTTACTAAAAATTATTTGTTTCTAAACTATTTTTTGCTGCATCTTGCTCGGCAGTTTGTTTTGAGTATCCATTACCACGACCAACTTGCTTATCACCAATAAATACCCCTACAATAAAATGTTTATTATGATCTGGACCAGATTCTTCGAGTACATTATAATTAGGAGTGATACTAAATTTTTCTTGAGATATTTCTTGTAATGTACTTTTTGCATCTCTAAATAATTTTTTATCTAAAATTTCTTCTAAATAAATAATTATATTGTCATATATATACTTTTGAACTTTTTGGTAACCTTTATCTAAATAAATTGCACCGATTAGCGCTTCAAACGCGTTTGCTAGTATTAACTGACGTGATTTACCTGAGCTTTTTTGCTCACCACGTGATAAATAAAGTAATTTTTCGATATTTAGTTTAGTTGCTACCTGGGATAACCTTTCCCCTTTAACTAAAGCACTGCGCCAATTTGTAAGCTCGCCCTCTGGATTCGGGTAATTTTTATATAAATACTCAGTTACCACAAGCTCGAGCACTGCATCCCCTAAAAACTCTAATCTCTCATTATGATCAAGATTAAAACCTGGGTTCTCATTTAAATATGATCTATGGACGAAAACTTGTCTAAATAAATCTTTATCATTAAATGATAAGTGATTCTTTTTTTCAAATTTTGCTATTTCGTTATTCGAGTTAACCATTATTAATCCTTTGAAATATCTAAATCAAGTAAAGTTACTTGTTCTTCTTTTGATAATTTTTCAAATCTCTCATCTTGTTTAAATAATGTGCCAAGTACACCATTAACAAATTTAAAAGAATTCTCGCTGCCATATGTCTTACCAAGTTCTACTGCTTCATTAATAACAACTTTAGGTGGTACATCTTGGTCAAATAGTAATTCAAATACTGCTACACGAAGTATAGCTTTGTCGATAGCTGCGATTTGCTCTAAAGGCCATTCTGGGGCTGCCTTAGTTATAATCTCATCGATTTTTTCTTGATTATCGATGATCCCTTTAGCACAAATATCAATATATTCTAAATCGCAATCTTCTTGAAAAGCATCAATATTTCTTTTAATAATCTCGAAAATATCAGAATCAGGCCTAAAATCCCGTTCAAAAATTGATTGCATCACAATGATTCTTGATAAATGTCTATTTGACATACGAACTCCAGTCATAATACTAAGTGATAATACCCATTATTATTCTTTTGCGGTTTTCTTATCTTTTTTTACAACTTCTTCACCGTTATAAAATCCACAAAAACGACACACTTCATGTGGCCTTTTGTTCTCTTTACATTGTGGACAATTTGACAAAGAAATTTTTGATAATCTATCCTGACTTTGACGATTCCCAGATCTAGACGAAGTCAAACGTTTTTTTGGTTCTGCCATTTTAATCCTTTCTGTAATTACCATGACCTATAATCCCAGAGCAGTTTTGACTACATAATGGTTTTATTGGTAAATGTGTGATTATTTCTTCCACAATAACATTACTTATATCTATTTGATAATTCTTAATAACGTATTCTTGTTCACCAATAACAGGATTTATTGAATAGGTTTGATTAAATTTTATCCTAATTGATAAAGGATATTTTTTAAGACATCTGACACAGTTTATGCGCACCTTGCAGTTTAAATCGAACTCGACAAGCACATCATAATTATTAATCTTAACAACATCAACTTTACCGTTAATTACTGATTTACTAAAATCATCTATATCTGATTCTAGAATTGAATCTAATACTTTGTATGTATCAATTACGCCTGTGTCTTTAACAAATAAATCCCTAACATTAATTATAAAAGTGTTTTTCTTCATACCTAGTATATCATCTTTCAGCTAATTTTTTTAATGTTTTATTTTTATATTATTGTTATTATGAAAAAAATCTAATTTTATTTTAACCTATCAAACATTTTATAATTAACAAAAAATTAAAACATACTGAAAATTGTATCACTGGGATATTTAAAAATATTATATCACAATAGATAATATTTTACCAGCAATGTAGATAGTTTTTTTAATTTTTTGATTGTTTAGGTATTTGGCAACATTATTATCTTTTAATGCAATCTCCACAATTTCCTTTTCATTAACGTCTAAACTTACTTCAATTATTGCTCTGACTTTACCATTAATTTGAACAGGAATTTTTGTTATATTCAATTGTATTTTTGTTCTATCATAATCCGGCCACCTTGCTTTAAATATTGATTCTTTATTCCTAAGTTTTTGCCATAATCCCTCAGCTAGATGTGGTGCAAAAGGCGATAATAATAATGTCAAAATGTTGAATTCAGAATGATTAAATTGTTTAAAATTTTTACTCATGTCATTAACTAAAATCATAAGAGCAGAAATTGCAGTGTTGAATCTGAAATTCTCAATATCTTCTGTCACTTTTTTTATCGTTTGATTGACTAAAATATTATCAGATTTGTAATTTGCTTGATCATTGTTTATTGTACCTTGTATCTTCGTGCCAAGTGCCCAAACCCTTTCCAAAAACCTATACGTTCCTTTAACACCTTGGGTGCTCCAAGCAACCGAGTCTGCAAATGGTCCCATAAACATTTCATAGCATCTAAGTGCATCAGCTCCGTATTCTTTGATTACATCATCTGGATTAATTACATTACCCCAACGTTTACTCATTTTACGTCCGTCTTCACCATTAATTAAGCCGACATGTTGCAGGCGATGAAAAGGCTCTTTAGTAGTTACAATGCCAATATTATATAAAAACTTATGCCAAAAACGTGCGTAAATTAAATGTCTAGTAGCATGCTCTGCTCCACCAACATATAAATCTACTCCATTCGGCTCCATCCAGTAATTAAGTTTATTTTTATCGATATTCTCGATTTTAGTTTTAAGTTTTAAGTTTTTCGTTCCAAGCGTATACGCAAGGTAGTACCAGCTACTTCCAGCCCATTGTGGCATAGTATTAGTTTCACGCTTAGCCGGTCCACCACACATTGGACAACTAACATTAACCCACTTATCAATACTAGCAAGAGGGGATTCACCAGTTCCAGTAGGTTTGTAATTTTTCACATCAGGCAATTTTATTGGTAAATCTTTTTCATCAACAGGAACTACACCACAAGCCATACAATGAATAAGTGGAATAGGTTCACCCCAATAACGCTGACGAGAAAAAACCCAATCTTTAAGTTTATACTGAACGGTTTTTTTACCATTAACAAATTTAGTAATTTCATCTTTAGCTTTTTCAGAATCCATGCCATCAAATTGACTAGAATTTGCAAGCAACCCTTGGCCGGAATAAACTCCTGTCTTATGAATATTCACGGTTTGTTTGTGAGATTCTGCTGTCAAAAAATTCTGCAATTCATCCAACGTTAGCCACTTTAATTCGTGTCTATTGCTTTCGTCTTCGCTAACCCCATCTCTTTCATCATTTAATAAGGTTATATAAAATACATGAGTATGAGCAAATCTGTTTGCTTTTTTAGGAACATGATAATATTTACTATGAATCATTGGTAATTTTTTTACAATTTTTGCGTTTTTATAACCAGTTTCTTCAAGAATTTCTTTAAGCGCACGTTTTTCCGGCTCAAGATCATCGTCAATACCACCGGTTAGCAGTGTTCCCCAATCTGATGCATCACGCCAACCGAGACCAAGATATTTATCCTTATCCCAGTGCTTTAATAAAACTATTACACCGTGGTGTTCGACAAATGGTTCATTTGTTTTAAAAGCTGAAGAATCAGTTTTTTGCATGAGTAGTGGTTCAATAACATTCTTAATATCCAAATCATACTTCTTAGCAAATTCATAATCGCTCTCGTCGTGAGCGGGAACTGCCATTATAGCGCCAGTACCGTAATTAGGCAAAACATAATCAGCAACATATATCGGAATTTCTTCGTTATTAGCAGGATTTATTGCTTTAATTCCTTTTATTTCTACTCCAGTTTTTTCTTTTGCCAAATCCGTTCTCTCTAATTCTGATTTATTTTTTGTCTTCTTAATATAATCTTCAATAGTTTTTAGATTTTCGATTTGAGCTTTTAGATTTGTTATCACTTCATGTTCCGGGGCGATTACCATAAAGGTTGCGCCAAAAAGTGTATCTGGTCTAGTGGTAAATATTCCAACATTAGATTTTAGTTTTTCATTTTTAGTTTTTAGTTCGAAGTGAATAAGTGCTCCTTCACTTCGTCCTATCCAATTCTTTTGCATCTCAACTATTGAATCTTCCCAATCAACTAGCTTGAGATCATCAAGTAATCTCTCAGCGTAATCGGTAATTTTTAAAACCCACTGTCGCATCGGCTTTTTTTCGACTGGTGTTCCACACCTCTCACATTTACCATCCTCTAAATCTTCGTTAGCCAGTCCTGTTTTACAACTTGGACACCAGTTTATCGGCTCATTTGATTGATATGCTAAACCTTTTTTAAACATTTGCAAAAACATCCACTGAGTCCATTTATAATAATCTGGATCTGATGTAATAACCTCTCTATCCCAATCATATGTGAAACCAAACATTTTTAACTGATCTTTATATCTAGTAATATTTTTATCAACTGCCACACTTGGATGAACTTTGTTTTTAATAGCGTAATTTTCTGCAGGGAGTCCAAAAGAATCAAACCCCATAGGATGAAGTACATTATAACCATTTAGCATTTTATATCGTGCCACCACATCTGTAGCAATAAAACCTTTAGGGTGACCAACATGTAATCCTTCACCAGATGGATAGGGGAACATATCTAAACAATAAAACTTTGGTTTATCCGATTTTTCATCAACCTTAATAATACTGTTTTCTTGCCAGTATTTCTGCCATTTTGATTCGATTTGTTTCGGGTTATATTCTGTTTTTTCCATATAGGTATTTGGTCGTAGAACACGAATTTATCGAATGGTGGACCGGCGGGGATTCGAACCCCGGACCTCTTGCATGCCATGCAAGCGCTCGAACCAGCTGAGCTACCGGCCCTTTTACTGACTCAAGCAAATTATATCTTATAAATTAGAATAATTCAACCTCGCCAGCTATTTTTTCTTTTCTTCAATTTCCTTTTCTATTTCTTTTTCTTTTTCCTCAACTCTAAAAAATCTTTGATCAAAATACATTAGCGCAAATATATAAAATGCATATAACATTATGGGAACGGAAATTAAAATAAATGCCGATGCTGCAAGGCGTCCAATCTCAGTATTTGGTGTAGTATCGCCATATCCGACAGTTGAAATAGTAGAAACAGAAAAGTAAAACGAATCAATCCAAGTCCAATTTTCAATATATTTAAATACGACTGTCCCACCGACAATTAAAATTATTAATGTTACTAACGCAACAACAAACTTGCTACGATATTTTTTAATAATGTGTGGTCTAAAATCACTAAATTCCATTTTACTCCTTATGCGCAAATAGCGCCAGGCGATCACCCCCGCGATTTAGCCATAATCTTTTATTTTTCTTAAATAACTTATTGCCTCTTTTTTACTTTTGATTTTACCTTCCAATTGTGCATCATCAACAATTTTAAGTAACTTGCCAATTTCAGGACTTGATTCCAACTTTAATTCTCTCATGATATCACAACCATTAACAAATAACTTAAACTTAGGTTTTTTCATTTCTAATTTATGTAATTTAGTTGCATCATCATATAATTTAAGATTTTTCTCATAAAGCGACAAGTTCTTTGGATCCGACCCTAGTGCATCAGCCTTATTTAATTTTAATAACCATGGGAATCTTAGATCCATTAACCACCTTCTTTGTTTTGCAATGGCCATCTTGGGAATATCGCCAACCATCATGTGATTTTTAACAAGCCAAACAATTAATTCGCGTTCTGTATTAGAAAATTTAAGTCGTCTAGCAATTTTTGAGGCAATCCCAGCCGAATATTTAACATGTTTATTAAAACGTATGCGATCATTTTTTGACTTTGGTAAAGAAATTGTGTCTGGTTTACCCACATCATGCAATAACACTGCCCATGCTAGTGTTAAAGAAGTTTCAGCCGGTAATGATTTTATAGCCCATAAAGTATGCGTAAAAACATCTCCTTCATGGTGATATAAATCAGGCTGGGGAACACCGATAGTTTTTTCAATTTCTGGTAAAATATGTTTTAAAATTCCAGTTTCTTTTAAATCTATCAATGAACTAGCTCTCGTTGTATGAACTAACATTTTATTAAGTTCATCACGAATTCTTTCATAAGATACTGATTCAATTAAATAAGAATTGTTTATTATTGCCTCATACGTCCTTTTATCAAAAGAAAAACCCAAAACATTCTTAAATCTTATTGCCCTAATAATTCGCAAATGATCTTCTTTAATTCTATTAGTAGGATTGCCAATAAATTTTATTATTTTATTCTTTAAATCTTCTTGACCACCAACATAATCAATAACTTTTTTATTAATTGGATCATAGAACATACCATTGATTGTAAAATCTCTTCTAAACGCATCTTCTTTTGCATTAGTCCAAAATACCTCATCAGGCCTACGTCGATCAGAATATACGCCTTCACTCCGGTAAGTAGCAATTTCATAATGATTCCCATCAACGATAGCTACCATTATTCCAAATTGTTTACCTATTTTTAATGTTTTACCAAACATTTTTTCAATTTCATCAGGTCTAGCTGAGGTTACAATATCAAAATCTTTAGGGTTAATGCCCAATAATATGTCTCTAACACAGCCTCCAGCCCAGTAGGCTTCATATCCAGCTGATCGTAATTTGTTTATTATTTTTATCGAAGTTTGTTGCATAAATATATTGAGTTGATCTCCACTAATCTTATTTCACTAATATCACTAATTTTTCGCCTGCATCGAGCAGAGTCGAGATGTGAAATTCGTGTATCAAATTTAGTGGGGTTTATTTTCTTTTAACTTCTATAGCACAATCTGGGCAATTTTGCTCACAAATTCCACATGCAATACATTTATTGATATCAACTTCTGGTAGTGGCCGAGAAATATAATTTAACTTATTTGTTGACCAAAATAATGCTTTAACAGGACATTTCTCAATACACAATCCACACCCTTTACAATATAAAGGATTACGCTTATGAATTTTTTTATCATCTTGATTTATATCAATAACTAACTTATCCTTAGTAACATTATCAAGTGATAATGAATATTCATTATCTTCTAATAATAATCCAAACTTTAAAGCCTTTAAGTTATTTTCGAGATCACTCTTATGGCTTAATTCAATAACAACTTGTTCATTAATCATTTTGTTAGAAAGTTTTACATTATATTTAACTAATTCCTTAGATAAAATTCCTAGCGCTAGCATATTTAGTGTTTTTTGACTTAAAGAATTTTCTAATAAAATTTTATTTAAATTTATACAATTTACGACCGTAGTATTAATACTGATATATTTCTTAATAGAATCTAAATCACGCTTCGCGGTTACAACCAAAATATCAGCTTGTTCAAATTTTGGGTAACAAGGATGATCTTTTAAAGCAATTTGCACGTATGCTAATGATATACCCATCCTCATTTCTACCCCATAGTGTGGCATATATACAACTTGATAACCACTTTTATAGGCAACCTCAGCAATTATCTTTGCTATTGTTTGAATCCCTTGTCCACCTTCACCTGCAATTAAGATTTGAACTATGGAATTATTAGATATTTCAGTCATATTTTTTTCCTATTTCACCTATTTAAATTCACCAGTGGGAAAATATTTCTCTAATTGATTTTCTAATCTATTGATTGATTCCTTGGCATTCATATGCCAATTAGTTGGACATGTTGATAAAACTTCTACAAAAGCAAAGGATTTTTTGTTAATTTGATGGTTAATTGCACGAGTTAATGTTTGCTTTAACTGAGAGATTTGACTAACAGATGTCCTAGCAACAAAACTATAAGGATTGTGTAGTGACTTAATTAATTCTGGCCCCATTAAGGGTTGCCCTTTTTCCCAACATTTTTTGCCGTTAGGAGTTGAAGTTGTTATTTCACTACAAAAAGTTGTTGGTGCCATCTGCCCACCAGTCATTCCATATAAAGTATTATTAACAATTATTACTGTGATTGGATCATTTCTTTGAGCAGCAGTTATTAATGCTTGTAAGCCAATTGCATAACCGCCGCCGTCTCCCAAGTAAGCTAAAACTATGCTATCATTTTTAATTAATTTATACCCAGACATTACTGGAATTGTTCTACCATGATGAGTCTGGACAGTGTTAATATCAAAAAAATCCCAAGCAAGTAACGAACAACCAATGTCGACACCAATAACAGTTTTTTTTGATATATTTAATTCATCAATAACAAAACCTAGTTCTTTTAATATCAAACCATGGCCACAACCCGGGCAAAACTTATGAGGCTTACTAGATTCTTTAAAACATTTTGGGAATGAAAGGATCATATTGATTTCTTCTCCACCAATTCTTTTTCACTAATTCCACAAATTAATTTTTTAGTGACATTAGTGTGATAAAATTAGTGGGTTTTATTAACTTATTAATCTTATTATCTCTTCAACACTTATTGGTTCAACTGGTTTTTTATAGGTTTCAATTTTAGTTGTCCCATAATATCCTGCTTTGACTAATCTTTCAAAATGACCATCCGATGATTCTAATATTATAATTTTTTTGTAACTTGCAGACATTCTAGATAAAGCCGTATAATCAAATGGTCTTAAGGTAATAGGTCTAAATAAACCAACTTTTTTTCCATCTTTTTTTAACAAATCAACTGCTAATCTAGCCGCCTGATAAACCATTCCATGAGCGACTAATAAGATCTCAGCTCCTTTAACATGATTAAACTGAGATTCTACTATCTTTGGGGAAAACTTATTGTATTCCTCAATATCTTTATTTAATTTACTGGCAAGTTCGGCTTCAAAATTATAGCAATTTCTTAAATTATTAATTTTATTATTGTCACCTAATAATTTTGTTGATCTAGCAAATTGATTTGTTTTTGTAATTTTAACACTTTGTCTCATTTTTGATAAATAACCATCACCCAATACAATAGTTGGAAAGCGATATTTCCAGGACGATTGAAAAGCTTTAATTGTATAATCATAAGCCTCCTGGGAGCTAGCAATTGAATAAACTATTCTTAAACCCTCACCATTACCTCCATAACACGCTAATGTAACCTCTTGCTGACTATAAATAACTGTACCAGTTGAAGGACCACCACGTTGCATAACAATAACAACAAAAGGCAATCTCATTGCCTCTGCCATAGCTAGAGGATCTTGCATTAAAATATGCCCTGGCCCTGCAGTGGCTGTAAATGCCTTAGCTCCGGCAAGAACTGCTCCTATAACGTTAAACCCAGCAGAAGTTTCGTCCTCAGATTGGATCATTTTATATTTGTCTGGTTTCAAATCATGTAATTTTGCCCATTCTTCTAATATTTCAGTACTAGGAGTTATTGGATAACCACAAAAACAATTAGCCCCTATAGTTTTAGTAGCTTCGATAACTGCCTGATTACCAGTAATAAACTGTTTGCTCATAATTATTTTAACTTTATATTAACGGAATAATTTCTTTGACAATCTGTTGTTCTTCGTCTGTAGAAATAACTTCAATTTTTACTCCATTAATTAGATGTTTAATATCAGCTAATATTCTTTCTCTAATAACCGACGAACCAACTCCAATTTTACCTGTAAAAGCTAGCACATCAACCCCACCCAAAGCAGCCGAATAGGCTCCAATATATTTTTGAATCTTATAAATAAACATTTCTAGAGCTAATTTTGCATCATTATGATACTGTGACGATAAATTTGATAATGAAATTTTTGGTTTATATTCATCCTCAACTTTTTCACCAGCAAGGTAAAGTATGTCTTTCATATCCGAGCTTGCACCAGACACCCCCAATAATCCTGATTGATGGTTGAGTAAGTTGCTTACATCTTTAGTTGACCATCTTTTTGAAAGTAAAAATAGTATTATACCTGGATCAATATCACCTGGTCTTGTCCCCATCATTAAACCTTCAAGAGGGGTTAAACCCATCGAAGTATCAATTACTCGTCCATTTTTAAATGCAGTAATAGAACATCCCGCTCCTAGATGTAAACTAATCATATTTTCTACCCTACCATATTTTAAGATAATTTGTTGATATGAATTATTATGTGATAATCCATGAAATCCAATTCTCCTAATTTGATAACGCTCCTGGCATTTTTTTGAAATTGGATAATATTTTGCTTTATCAGGCAAATTATGATAAAGACTGGAATCTGATACAGCATAATTAGGGATTGTGCGGTGCCCACTCTTGCCAGAATTGTGATAAACCGATTCAATAACCTTTAGAATTGGTTTAGTATGTAATGGCTCAAGCATACTATATTTAGCAATATTTTTAATTACCTTTTTGTTAATCAAAACTGGTTTTATGTACTCATCACAACTATGGATGATTCTGTGAGCAATCGCTACCAAACCGTCTATCTTATTTAATGCACCACTATGTAAACCAAAGCCCTCAAAAAGTAGGGACAAAGCTATCTGATGATTTTTTGGCCCCTCACTCAAACCAATGCCTGCGATATCACCCTCTTTTTCAACAATTAATTCGTTACCAAGACCCAATTCAAATATCTTAAATTTAATACTACTACTGCCGGTATTTAATACTAAAATCTTTTTCATCCCAGTATATCAACTTTCAGTTAAATTATTATTAATGTTTTAATATTACTTAGTTGTTTTTACAAAAATTTTTCAGTAAACTTTTAGTTGTTTTAGATAATTTAACAAAATTCATAAAACATTCTGAAAGTTGTATTACTGGGTCATACAACTATCTCTCCTTCGCCACCATTTTTTATACCTGCAGCATTGGCTTCATCTACATCGAGTTGGAAAAATAATACATCTTCACCATAACGACTACGCACAGCCACATTATTAAATACCACTGACCTAATTCCATCAGTCTTTATTGATATTAGTTGATCATGCTTTAATCCAAATTCAGACATTTTTTCAGGCTCAATGTGTAAATGTCTTTGAGCTATAATTACACCACTAGTTAGATCAATTTTACCATGTAAACCAACAACTTTAACATCACCATTTGTACCATTTAAATCACCGGATATTCTTACCTGTGGTTCAATACCAAGCTGATAAGCGTCTGTTGCGCTAATTTCAAGCTGAGTTTGTTTGCGAATTGGCCCAATAATTCTAACATTATCAAATTGACTCTTATGGCCAACTATTTTAACTACTTCTCGGCTAGCAAACTGTCCTGGCTGTGATATTTTTTTGAACTCGGTAAGTTTGTAACCTTTACCAAATAATATATCTAAATCATTTTGTGATAGATGAATGTGGCGCGCTGAAACTTCAATGGGAACTGTATGATTCATAATTGTATTTATCTCCACTAATCTTATTTCACTAATATCACTAATTAACGATTCTTTTTGTTTCAATCCCATTCTTAGTTATTATTGCAAGTATTCCCAGCTTAAGATTTTTTGCCTTTAAATAAAACAATACCTGATTAATATGCTGCTGATAAAAATCATTTGCAACTTTAAGTTCTAAAACGATTTTATCATCAATAAGAAAATCTAAAAAATATTTTGCAATAATTCTATTGTTAAAAATAATCTTACCACATAATTCCTTTTTATATACTACATGATTTAACTTTAATATTTCTTCTAAAATCGATTGATAATGTTTTTCTTGATATCCAAAACCTACTTTGTTAAACATTTCAAATAAGTACCCATTAATTTCATAACTCAAACCTTTATAATATAATTCTGCCATATTTTTAGTGAAATTTGTGTAAATAGTTAGTGGGGTTTAATTCAATTTAATACTATTCTAATTCATTAAGTAATGATTTACCAGTCATGTCTTGGGGTTTAGCAATTTCAAGTAATTCTAATACAGTTGGTGCTACATCAGCCAAAGTATTTTTATTCCTTAATACTTGTTCCAAATAACCTCTTGTTGGGGTTAAAGCGCTCTTAATTAAATCCTTTTTATTATTTGGTGTGATAAGTATAAAAGGCACAGGACTTAATGTATGGCGAGTTTCACGATCAACAACTGTAGTTGTAATCATTTGTTCTGCATTACCATGATCAGCAGTAATCATTAGAATTGCGCCTTTAGTTAAGGTCGCTTTAACAATTTTACTAATTTCTTGATCAACAATTTGAACTGCAGCAGATACTGCCTCAATATTACCAGTATGACCTACCATGTCCACACTAGCGATATTAGCTACGATAAAATCATATTTTTTTTCTTGGATGGCTTTGATTACTTCTGAAGAAATTTCTTTAGTTTTCATTTGAGGATTTAATGCATAATCTTTGTTTTTTAATGAAGAAATAATCATTCTTTTTTCTCCTCTAAAAATATTTTCCACGCCACCGTTAAAAAAATAGCTAATATGAGCATACTTCTCGCTCTCAGCAATATGTAATTGAGTCAAATTATGATCCGCCAAGATCCTCGCTAAAGAACTTTCTATTTTAGACGATGCAAAAATTGTCTTTATAGGTATATTTTTATCTAATTTATATGATGCTAGGGTTGCAAACATAATTTTAGGTAATGGATATTTTCTAAAAAAGAAATATTTTTTAAGATAATTTTTGTCCGTATAGAATCTAGTTAGTTGCCTTGCCCGATCTGCTCTAAAGTTATAAAAAATTACTGCATCGTTATCTTTAATAGTTGTAACCCCATTGCCCTGATCAATTATAAAAGGAGGGATATTTTCATCACTATCAATGCCATTTTTATAACTTGTAGTTATCGCTTCTCTAGGAGAATTAACTTTCGTCCCGTTACCTTTAACTTGCAGCTCATATGCCACACTTGTCCTATTTAAATTTTCATCACGATCAAGAGCATAATATCTACCAATAATACTAACAATTTTTACCGACTGGTCTGAAGTAGGGGAATTAAAACCAAGTTCAGTAATTTTACTTTCCAATTTAGTTATGTAAGTTAATGCAGAATTTTTATTAACATCGCGTCCATCAGTTATAACATGTACGGCTACATTTTTTATTTTTTGGATTTTTGCAAATTCTAAAAGGGCAAAAAGATGATCAATATGAGAATGAACTGCACCTTCTGATAAAAGTCCTATCAGATGAAGAGTTGAACTTTTAGATTTAACATACTCTGAAATCTCGAGTAAGTTAGAATTACTATAAAAATTACGATTTTTAATTGCTTGATCAATCTCAGTAATATCTTGATCAACCATCCTACCACAACCAATAGAAGCGTGACCAATCTCCGAATTACCAACTTTACCATGTCCTCCCTCAACAGCCTCAAAGGCCTTAAGAATTGTTTTGGGATAATCACGCCAAAGTTCATTCATGTTTTTAGGATTGCTCATAGTAATAGCATTACCACCCCAACTAGGCGATAACCCCCACCCATCAATAATGAGTAGTACAATTGGTTTATATTTAGTTTTTTTATACAAAGTATCAACTGCCATATGAATATTAATGGATGGTGATTAAAGATTTGTGATCTTAAAATCTTAAATCATAAATCTAAAATCTTAAATTATTTATATTATAACACATTAACCTTGACAAAACGAATAAAATTTGTTATATTAAACAGTTCATTAAAATCACAAGAAAGGGGATAGAAGAAGTGAGAAAATATCTTATCGCGCTTTTTGTTCTTCTCAGTCTTCTGTCTCCCGTGGCAGAAGCAACGATCAAAGTCTCGGAAACTCCAAGGCAAAAAACTGTTTTGGAGGATATTTACGATCTTCTGACCAACGTATATGACAACGTGATCTTCTGTCAGTCAATCTACGAAACCAAAGGCTATCCTTTTTTGGTCTATCCTAGATCAGGACAGAAATACCCATCAAATATCCCAATTATAGTTAATGGCCGATTCCCCAAGAATTTGGTTAAAGTCAGAATTTGGGATATTACCGACTCTAGGAATCCGATCTTCTTTAGAAGTGCGAATTTCCTCTACCAACTCAATTACAAAAAGTTGCGATATAATCTTCACTTGCAAAACAACAAAAAATATCAAGTAAAGGTATATGTCCGCGACCGACTGGTGGTCAGTCAATGGTTTGTAGAAACTATTGATCGGGATGAGAACTTCGTCCCGCCTATACCACCTATTGTCCCATCCAACTATGATGACGACTAATCCCCTCGCCCAGCGAGGGGATTTTTTATACCGCCCCAATCTTCCCAAACACCAATTTAACAGTAGTGGCTCCAAAGATCATGATTAAGAGGGACATGACTGCAATCTTAAAGTTTAAATAATTCCATAATTGATTTTGGGTTACCTTAAAGTCAGTCGAAGCCTCATTACCTAAGTCATCTTTAATAGTTACAGTATGATCTCCTATGGAAAGATTGTTTAATTTATCTTTAGGAACTTTTAAGGTTAGGTCTTCTGAGACGATGGGAGTAGAAACTACATCTTGATTATCTATTTGGATAGTAACTTCTTTGGCAAGAGTAAAGTTTTTAGCATCGATGATCAAATCATCTTCTTTGGTGTTGACTTTAGGAGTTTGGGTATTAATAGTATTAGTGGTGACAATTGGTAAGTTGTTTTCATTAGTTGAGGAGGTAACTTCTAGACTGGCTAAGGTTTCTTGAGAAAGGTCTTTAGTAGATTTAGATGTTTGGGTATTATCAGTTGATTGCGAACTAAGGATGATAGTAGGGGCTTGGATAATGGGAGATTGGGAGGTAGTTTGATCATTCGTGGTGTTATCTGTTTGAGTAGAAGGAGCTTTAATCAGTTGATCTTCTTCTTTTTTAATCTCATTTTCTTTTTTAATCAAATCATCATCTTTTTTAGATATTTCTTCATCTAAAATAGAATTATCAGTTTGAAATAGATCTTCTTGGGTTGAGATTTGGTTATTTAGTTCATCTTGAGTTTTTGTTTGCTGAGCTAGTTGTAACTCCTGTTCTTTTTCTTTTAATCTTTGCTCTAAAAGTTGGTTAGCTAATTGTAATTTAGCATTATCTAGTTTAGTTAAAAGAAGCTCTTGCTCATTTAATAAATTCTTTTGATTAGCTTGGGTTAGTTTTAATTGATAAGCGTTAATTGCAAGGTCGTATTCTAGTTTTAGTTTATCCCAGAGTGAGGTAGTAGAAGCTAGTTTAGCTTTAAAATCAGTGTTTTGATTAGATAGCTCGGTTTCTCTTTGGTAGGAATCACTAAGTTTAGTGTTTAATTTATCTAGCTGTGATTGGTATAAAGTGGCTTGATCAGTAAGATTATTAACTTTAGACTCTAAACTTTGAATTTCTGTTGTAAGGTCTTTAATTACTTTTTGACCCTCTAAATACTTGTTGGTAATTTCTTCTACTTGGTTTTGTGATTTAACTAGAGCTAGTTTGGTCTCAAGATACTTTGATTGATAATCTTCATTAGCAAGTTCATAAACTAGACTATTTAGTTGATAAGAGTTAATAGCTTCTTGAGCTTTAATGAGTTCTAATTTTAGTCTGGTAATGATAGCTTGGAAGGTTTGACTATTAGTTTGTTGTTCGGTTAGTTCACGCTGTAGGTTTTGGATGTTTAAAGCATACTTATCAGCTAGTTGTGTTTTTTCGTCAAACTTAGTAGTTAGTTGGTTAATACGAGTATCTTTGTCTGATAGTTGTTTAGTTAAGTCAGCGATCTTTTTGTCTTGCTCAACTTGGATATTTTGTAAATCTTCTTGAGCCCTAACTAATTCTTGTTTTTGATCTAAGAGAGTGGAGTAGTCGGTAAGGAGTTTATCTTTGGCAGTATTGTAATCATTTTGGACTGAGGTGAATTTTTCGTTTTGTAATTTTACAAGAGAATCAATTTTATCTTGGTAATCTTTTTTAGCAGCCTCTGCATCAACTCTAAGTTGGGCTAGTTGAGATTCTAAGTCAGCTATGACTCCATTAAGTCTTGTTATCTCTTTTTCTTGCTCAATAATCTTAGCCTGGGCTTGTGCTAATTGAGCTTCAGCATCAAGTCTAGCTTGTTCTTGGGCTTGAGCCATAGCAAGAGCTCCTTCTTTAGCCTTGTTAGCCGCATCAGCTGCTTGTTGAGCCAATAACTTATCTTCTTCAGCTTTAGCTTGATCAGCCTTGGCTTGAGCTAATTGAGCTTCTAGTTCGACGATTCTGGCTTGATCTTCTTGGGCTTTGCGGGCTTCTTCAATCTTTTTTTCTTTTTCTGCTTCCATTGCTTGCATCTGTTCTAAAGTGGGAGGAGTGGCAGCAGGGATACCTTGGGAGGGGTCGGCAGATTGAATATTGAATGTTTTTTCGACTAAAAATTGAAAATTGTTTTGGTCTAATAAATTAAAAAATGCTTTATTATCAATTATTAAATAATCGGATGAGTTATTCACAGTAATATATGATTTTGAACTTATAAAATTGTAGGGAATAATGTAATTCAATAAATTGTCATTAATATACAAGTTATTTTGATAATTCAAATAATCATATGGCGAATTATAAATAACACTTAAATTTACAATATTATTCGCAAATTCACCATATTTGTTTGTTTGATTTATTTTTACGCTATTATTCTCAACAATTTCGATTTCCCTGTTTGTTCTAGAAGAAAATGAGGGAAGATCATTTATTTTTGGGGATGTCCCTGACAAATTGAATGTACTTCCGATTGTAAATTTTTTAGGAACCTTGTATTTGTATTCGAAATTACTGTTCAATCCAACCTCGTCAGGCGAATAGATAATCTTCTTCCAGTTATGATCCACTGGGCCAAATCCATGAAGCAAGGTTAATTTGTCAAAACTTGTCATTTCGCTATTTGAATTGGATTTATATCCTGGATATGAATTAATTACTTTACTATAAAATCTATATATATTTCCCATAGAACTATTTTCTTTCAAAATGTTGATTATTTCTTTTAGATCTAAAAGATTGCTATCTTTGTTGTAGGTAATTTCGGGCAACCACACTTTCTTATCTAGTAGTGTAGGATGGGTCAAATTCCACAAATATGATGCAAACGAATATTCTTCAGTTGCATATAATCTGTCCCTATTATTTCCGGTGAAGATACTCAATTCATTATCGGAATAATTGTCAAAATTGATTACATCATAAAAACCAGGCAGATATGCATTAGAAATATTTTGGTTATACTCATCGCCATATATGTCTTTGAAAGTTAAATCATTATTAAATCTTTCGGGCCAAAGTGCATTTTTCAAATATACCGCAAAGAAATAGGCCCAGCCCTCTTCCAAGGAATCCCTAGAACTTCCGTTAAAATAACCAAAATGATTATAGTCTCCCTTATCTAAAGCTCCTATTCCTTTATCATAAATATTATCCATAAAATAATGACCCATTTCGTGTAAAATCATTTCGGGATAATATCCATTTTTTTTATCTTTATCGTCAAAAACAAAATCACCATTGACGTCTAATATTGCATAATTTTTATTTAACAAATAATTATCTTCAGTTTGATATTTTATTCGTAGTCTATATGTTATTCCAACCGTGCCCGCAAACATAGCGCTAATATATAAAGCTGCTGGATCAATATTGTATTTTTGGTAAACAAATTTTTTCGCTTTATTAATAATATAATATACTTCAAATGATGCATACCAATCATTAACCTCCTGCCAATCAGGATTGATAAGTTGAAGTTTATTTTCAGTCCCATTAAAATTAAATTGAATGAATTTATTCAAATCACTTGCAACCAGCCCCTGATCAAGTTTGGCGCTAATATGATTGTAATAAACATTTTTTTTATCTTTTGTATAACTTAACCCCGTGATAAAACATAATTTAGAATCATAGCTTTTTGGGCCATCACAAAGAGAAAAAATAAAGTTTGTTTTATCTCCGAGTAAATCAACATTTCTGTTTATTTTCAGCTCAAAATTACCTTTATCATCTGTCAAATTAAAATCTCTGGTTTTTTTGTTGCCTTGATTATCAATATATTCATAATGATGATTAATCTCATTATTATTTTTGTCTAAAATATTTACATATGCATTGGGAAGTTCATGCCATGGACCTTGAACATTACCTACTACTTTTTGCCACAAATCCAATTTTAACTCGTTTCCTTTTATTGTAACTTTCTTGGTTTTATCTAATTTCGATTCAACGCTAATTATAGGTGTAATATCAACTGTTTTTATGTCTAACGCAATCTCATCTTTCAACTTAATATCAAATGTAACTGTTTTTTCTTCTCCAGCAACTAAATCAACTTTTTGACTTTCAATTTTCTCTGCAATCCCATCTGGCAACGTCAAATCAACATTAACATTATTTATATTTTCTTCTACTTCACCGATTAATAATTTAATTTGTAGTTTGTCTTCTGGATAAAGTTCATTATCCTGACCAGGAAGATATTTAATACCATTTATCAATACTTCTCCGACTAATGGAGTGGGTAATTCGATTTCAGTCTTGTGCTCTTTGGCAATTTTAACATAGCTTTGATATGTTATGCCATTACAACTACCTTTAATTGTTACTATTTGATCAATATCCTTGTTATTTTTAGCTATAAATTGTTCGAGACTCACATTACCATTTGTGCTAGAAGTAATAACTTCCGTTGGCAAATTATCAATAGCTAAGTTCAAAGTTGCTGGTTTATCACTAGATGCAAAATTTGTGGTTAAAGGAATAATAATTTTAATTTTTTTATCTTCTGGATCAGAATAATTACGATCCCACTGTGCTTTGCCCATCTCAATATTTGGTTTAGCTTCTATTTTTACTGTAGTTTGATCTACTAAACTTGTAGTATTATCTTCTGCTAAAGCAGTTCTAAAACCTATAATACTTTTATTATTTATTGATGTTTTTGTAGATTGAGTGATATTACCAAATGAATAATTAATATTTATGGCATTATTTAAAGCTATAGATTTTTTAAGATTATTAATTTTTTCGTTATTTATTTTTTTAGTAGCTGCTAGATATTCATCTAATTTTGAAAGATTGCTATAAAAATGATTATTAAGAGGTTTAGCTATATTATTATCCAGCGATTCGGCCATATCTTTATCAAAACTTGTTTTATATTTTACTACCATTGGCTTAGGCAGTAATGGGATAGCAAAAACTATTATATTTTTTTTATTCCTAGTGATATCTAAAAAAATATCACTATATTTTTGTTTTTCTTTATCAATTTTTTCAAGAATATCATTATTATATTTATCAACATTAACGATCAAATCTGAATTTACTTTAGAACTTAATACCCAACCTTTTTTAGGTTGATTCTCGGGTTTTTCCAAATCAGAAAGTTGCATATCAATTTGATTATTAATTATTGCTAAATCACTACTTTTATCAACAGAAATTTTAGCTATATTATCCTCTAAATCTTTAGTATTTTTTAATAATTTATTTTGAATATTAGCTAATTGATTTTTAGCTTCTTGGTGCATTGCCACTTGTGCTGCAGTTTTTATCTGATTTTGTAAATCTTCTCGTTCGTTTTTTAGCCCTAAATCGTTATTAGATACGATAATTTGATCCTTAGTTTGATCCTTCAAATATATTTTACTTTCAACATTATTAATATTTAATAATTTATAGTAAAGTTTTATGTTATAAGTACTTACAAATTTTCCGCTTGTATAATTATAAGTTTGAGCTGTGTAATAACTAGATGGGATTTCGTTAGCATCTGTTCCGCCTGCAACTTCAAAAAATATGTAAGGAGGTAATTTAAAATCTAGAGCGACGACGGGGAGTAAAGTCATTCCCTTTAATTTAGTAAAGTTAACAGTGATAATATTATTGTTATATGCCACTATAGCATTAGTAGTTATTTGAAGATCACTAGAACTCATGGAGCTAATCAATCTTTCCGCATATATTCCATAAGCCGAATATTTTTGATTGTTATTCATACTATTTGCCGTTGAACATGCTTTTTCTAAATCATTAGCTTGCTTAAAGTATTTAGCATATTGAGCGCTATCCTGCCTTGCCCAAGCATTAAGTAATCCAGACAATGAGTTATGAATAGTATTTATAAATTCCTCAGGGTTAGAACATTCTGAGGAATTTTCGCCATAATAATCCTGAGCAATAGCTGTTTGAAATAGCCCTTGAAAAATATTTTTAATAGATCTTAAATTAATATTTTTCAGAAAACTTGATTCTTTATTTTGAGCTATTAAATTTAATGTTGAATCATTATATGCTAACTCTTTAGGCCATATTAAATCACTAGAAATTGTTTTATTAAAGTCACTAAGATAGATACTAATATTTTTATCTTCAGTTGGGAAGGTATTAATATCCTCTCTTATTTGTTTAATATTAGATTGCAATTCATCTAATTTAGTTAATAATTCAATATTATTTACAGAAATTGTAAAATTAGCATTTTTAGAAATTGATAATATTGGAATTGTTATAGTTTGATTATCATCTTTTGATAAATATAATTTAATCTCACCAAATTGATATTGGTTATCCATTTTACTATTTGCAGTAGGTGTAATATTTTTAATATCCGCATAGAGTTGTGGTGGTAATATAATTTTGATTTCTTTATTCTTCAGATCTTTCTGTAAGTTATTTTTAACAGTAATTTTAAAATTACCCTTATCATTAACGGCCATGTTATATGACGTCTGGTCTTCGTTTAAGTTAATAGTATTTGCCGCTTGATTAGCACTTTGACTACCAGATTCTTCTGCATAAGTTTTATTAACAAATTTATTAAGAATATTTTTTAGATAATTTGGTTGATCTATGGCTACATAATCCAAATTATCAAAACTATCCCAATCAAATAATAGTGGCTGTGGCGTGGTACTAAAATTATGACTTAAACCAATCTCTTTTACACTAATTTCTTCTCCATCTCCTTGTCTGATATTATTTGGTTCGGAAATTAAACTATTTTTTAGTAACGTAGTTAATTTTATTATTGGTTTATCTCCACCAAAATCTAAATCATTAGAAACAACCAATTGCACTTGCTCTTTAATAAGTTGGCTAGAATCTAGTTTTTTGTAACGCCATATTAGTTTGTTGTTTGCTTTATCGTAGGTAAATTGTTTGTTTATTGTACTGTCAACTAATTTGCCATCATTAATAAGACTAACAAAACTGATTAGTGGTTTATTATTTTTACTCAGCGGAAGAAGTAGCTCGAGAGTTGTTTCACTGCTAATAGTATCTAAAATCTCATAAATACTAACCCAAATATCAATCTTGTCGCCTGGAACAAGTTTAATATCTCTTTGCCAAAGTTTTGGTTCCTTAGTGTTGGTGGGGATATAATCAATTCCAGATATATAGGGAACAAAATTTGGATTTTCTACTGCCATGGAAATTGTCTGACCACTCTTTGAATCATCATCATAGTATGGTGTAATCGACCATTTGCTATCAGTATATTCAACTCCTTCCCACGGAACAAAATCGATGTTACCTAGCCCCGCCTTAACTGTATTTGTTCCAGTTATACCTGTTTTAAGACCAAATTTAAGCATTCCTTTAGCACCTGATTCGCCACCAACTTGTATGCCCAACCCTAACTGGTACTCGGCTTTGTTTTTGCGACTGACTCCACTCATTCCGATTTCTAATACTCCAGCACGGTTAATAGGATCATATCCTAATTTCTTTATTTTAAATTTATCACCATTGTTAGTTTGATCCAATGATAATTTAATATCAGGATTAACAATCCCCAGAGCACTTATTGAAGAAGGATCTAATTTGCCATTAGCGGCCTCATCAACTATACCTTTAATTAACAAATTAACTAACAAATTTTGTTTTATTTTTTGATCTTCAGATTCTACTTTGATACCAATTTGGTTTTTGCTTAAATCATCACCCTTTTTAGCTTTTTCTTTGATATTGGAAGCGATAATGGATTTATTTTGATTAGAAACTTGCAGGTTTATTTCTCCTTTAACGTTAGCTTCAATATCTACAGTTTTACTGTTAAAGGTACCGCAAGTTTGTTTACTAGGTTCATCAGATGTTTCACCAGCAACATATCCTTGGTCTTGATCTGTTTTTTTATATGGTATATTATCATCTGGACAATAATAACTTAACTCAGGAATCGGTAGATCTAAATTTAGCTTTAATTCATCAGATTTTTGCCATTTGGTTTGATCTACCTCACTATCATCTTTAATTTGACTTTTTAGTTTTAAAACTGGACCATCATCTCCAAAATCATAGTTATTAAAATCCTCCCCAATTTGTAACTGGAATTCCTCGTCTGCTAATTGGTCTTTTTTAAGTCGATTATCAATTTGATCAGTTTTATTATATTTCCAAACCAATTTTTTATTCACATCATCATAATTAAATTCTGATTTGTCTTGCTTACTTACATTTACATAAGACATTACAGCCTGATTATTTTTGTCTTGTGGTAGAGGTAATTCAACAGTAGTATCTTGATTTTGATCATCTTCAATCTTTTCAAAACTAGCTTTAAAAGTAATTTTATCCCCAGGATTAAATTTATTATCTGACAAAAGTTTAGCTCTAATAGTCGAATCATCATCAAATAAATTTATTATTTTGCTATCACTTTTCCTCTCATAACTCAGTGGTAATAAAG
Organism: uncultured Candidatus Saccharibacteria bacterium; assembly: GCA_964638435.1. GTDB lineage: Bacteria > Patescibacteriota > UBA1384 > JAMDBS01 > CAZXAY01 > CAZXAY01. The sequence continues at coordinate 26,835 of CAZXAY010000009.1, forward strand.
TCGGTTTTAAAATAGATTTAAAGTCCACATTAGCATCTGCGGTTATGGAACTATTTAATCCATATTTAGCAAATCCATTAATAGTAACTTTGCCTGATTTTGTATTTTTTAAATAAAAATAATTATCACTGGGAAAAAAATGATTATCCTTACTATAAGCTTTAAACTCACCCTCTTTTGTTGCTGAAATCAAACCATCATCATTATCTGCATCATTATCACTAGTATAAAAGTATAAACTGCTTAAATCATAAGAACCGTCTTTTAAAGTATAATTCACTTTTATAATATCATTTGTTCTGACTGACGTTTTCTCAGGATCTATTAAAAAAGTTGGTTTTTGAATAACTTTAAAATTGTAGCTTACTGAAGTTTTTGTAGAATCCTGACATTCAGAACTCAAGTAATTTAATCTAGCATCAATTGCATGATTACCATATATTGGGCTATAAAAAGTCCCTAAAACATCAGTAGTATAACTATATGCTGTATTTTGTGGTAAACCGCCCGTCGTCCAGTTCTCCCAAGTTATCGATGTAACTCTATCAGTGGGTTTAGCATTACTAACGTAGTTTGGATCAGTAAAACCATTTCTATCAATCTTAATTTTAATAGCATTACCCTCAAAAACTACATCACTTATTGAAGGGGAATTATTATTCGCTAATGCAGGATAGGGACTAAATTTAACCCTCAATAAATCCCTGACAGGAATTGGTTCGGGCAATTGCATAGATAATGACTTGATCTTACACAAGTTAATCCCCGACACGGGGTGGATTTTTTTAAAGTTATAGTTACTAATTGCTTGAGCAGTGATACTATCACCCAAAGAAATCTCTGATGGATTGGTCACCAATGTTAAGATTGAATTCTGATCTACATCCGCTTTTGGACCAAAGTTTTCGCCAATATAATCAGTTACCGGTCCGCGCAGTTGGGGGACTGCAGCAATACTAATAGCGCCTCCTAACGCGATAACTAGCAGGATAATTAGTAGGTGTTTACCAAAAAATTGTTGAATCGAAAACATTTCCCTCCGTTTTGATTTAAGATGTAAGATTTACGATTTAAGATATGTAAAAAATAAACAGTTATTTAAGATTTAAAATGTATGATTTAAAATTTTAGATATACAAAAAACGAGCAATTATTTATTATTAATAGTAGATTTTCTTGTAGTAACCATGATTGATATAATTTCATTAGTTTCTTTAAGTAATGATTCAACTAATTCTTTTTTCATTATACCACTTTCAATAATAATCTCCAACCAAAATAAACTTTCATCGCTCTCTTCAATAACTGTTCCAAGCTTGGCAATAAATTCAGCCTTTGATCTTGCTCTACATGCAGCACGATAGTTTGCGGCAGTGGAAGTGCCTGATCTTAATAATTGATCGCCAACTATTCTACCTTCTTGGGTTTTTGGCAAAGAACCAACTAATTTGATTAATCTTAAAGCGTAATCTTTAGTTCTTCTTTTTAAATCTTCTTTATTCATAATCCTTCCCCACATCTTAAATCTTACATCTTATATCTTACATCTTAAATCATAAATCTTAAATCTTAAATTGAAATTAATGGTTCCCCAGTCATCTCTTGTGGTTTAGCAATGCCCATTAACTTCAAAATTGTTGGAGCAATATCGGCCAGTACTCCATTTTGTTTTAAAAACTTAATTTGCGGTCCACCAATTAACATAAATGGTACAGGATTACAACTATGTTCAGTATCAACCTCACCAGTTTTAGGATCCAGCATTTCTTCCACATTACCGTGATCTGCAGTAACTATCAAAATTCCCTGTATTTTTACTACTAACTCATAAATTTGTTTTAAACAGTTATCAACTGATTCACAAGCATCAATAGCAGCTTTTAAATTACCAGTATGTCCTACCATATCTGGGTTAGCAAAATTTACAACTAATAAATGATGTTTTTTATTTCTCAAAATATCAAGAACATTTTGGGTCACCTCATTAACAGACATTTCGGGTTTTAAATCAAAAGTTGCAACTTTTGGTGAAGGGATCATCAACCTATCTTCACCATTAAATGGAGCTTCTTGACCCCCATTAAAAAAGTAGGTAACATGAGCAAATTTCTCGGTTTCTGCAATGTGAAATTGTTTTAATTGATTATTTGAAATTACCTCAGCTAAGGTATTGGTTACTTTTTCGGTATTAAATATTGGAGTAATTGTCAACCCTAACTCACGCTCAATCCCATAAGGAATGATAGAAACAAAGTACAAATAAGGAATTTTATCGCCTCGATTAAACTCGCTAATTTTATCACCACAAAAGGCTTTAGTTATTTGTCTTGCACGATCAGACCTAAAATTAAAGAAAATTAATGAGTCTCCATATTGTACACGACCAATTGGTTTTTGATCCTGATTCACAATTATTGAGGGAATAATAAACTCATCAGTCCTACCTTGGCGATAATTTTCAGAAATTGCTTGACTTGCCGAAGTATAGATTGGTCCAATACCATTAACCATGGCTTTATAAGCCTGATTAATCCTATCCCAATGCTTATCTCTATCCATTGACCAATACCGACCAGAAATAGTAGCAATTTGTCCTAAACCAATATCTTTCATTTTATTTTCAAGGTCAGTGATATATTGTAAACCACTCATTGGCGAGGTGTCTCGGCCATCTGTAAAAACGTGCACATAAATTTTATTAGTAAATTGACGATCTTTGACAAAATCCAGCAGTGCATATAGATGATTTATATGAGAGTGAACGCCCCCATCAGATAGTAATCCCATTAAATGCAAATTACTATTATTCTTTTGACAATTTGCAATAGCTTTTATTAAAGCCTCGTTAGAAAAAAAACTTTTATCCTCAATAGATTTATTAATTCTAGTGATATCTTGATAAATAACACGTCCTGAGCCGATATTAAGATGACCCACCTCCGAATTACCTTGCTCATGACCGGGTAAACCTACAAAAGTACCTGACGCGCCAAGCGTGGTATGAGGATGTTGACGCCAAAGTTGATCAAATGTAATAGTTTTAGCTTGAGTTACAGCATTACCACCCCAAGCCGGAGCTTGTCCCCAGCCGTCTAAAATTAATAAAACTAAAGGTTTAGTTAACATAAAATCTCTCTGATAAATTCGAATCTCGAAACTCGAAATCCGAAACAAATATTAATTTTTCAAGCACTAAAAACTTAAACTTATTCAGATTTTCTGATAATTGACCCGAAAATATTCATCAGCTCAGTAGATTCTTGAATTAATCTATTTTGTTCATTTGTCAACAATTCGTCACCTTTTAAATAAATTAGCTTTAACCAATATCTTGATTCTTTCACTTCTTTACGAGAAATTTTTATTCTCATTATAAAATCTCTTTTACTTAATGCTTCGTTCGCCTCAATATAATTCGCACCAACTGATCCAGATGATCTAGTAAGTTGTTTACAGTCTTCAATATTCGATAACGTTCTGGGAATAATTCTAATAAATTCTCTGCAATCTTTGGCAAATTTTAAACATCTATCTTCTAAATCATATTGTTTAGGTTTTTGAATTTCAATCATTTAGTATTGTTTCGAATTTCGATATTCGAATTTCTAATTTTATATTATCCCTTTAAGACTCGTTCCTGTCATTTCTTTTGGTTGGTTAAGACCTAAATAAGCAAGTATAGTAGGGGAGATATCTGCTAAAACTCCTGTTGGCTGACTTGCAAAAAACGCCAGCTTTTCATCATATGATATTTTATTATTTAACAAATTACTAATATTTAATCCTTTATCAATTATTACTAATGGTATTGGGTTTGTAGTATGTTCCTTATCAATCTCGTGAGTTTCGGGATTAATCATCTGCTCAGCATTACCATGATCGGCGGTAATTAAGATTTGAGAATTGAGAGTTGAGAGTTGAAAAACAATTTTTTCCAAACATTTATCTATTACCTCAACAGCTTTAATAGCTGCTTGTAAATTTCCAGTATGTCCAACCATATCAGGATTAGCAAAATTGATAACAGAAAAATCTGGCTTATTACTTTTAAAATAATTCAAAAATTTACTTGTTATCAGCTCGGCTGACATTTCTGGCTTTTGATCATAGGATTTAACTTTTGGTGATGGGATTATAATTCTTTCTTCTTTATTAAATGCTTTTTCCTCACCTCCATTAAAAAAATATGTAACGTGGGCATATTTCTCGGTCTCAGCAATATGAAGCTGAGATAAACCAGCATTAGCAATGGTCATAGCAACTTGATTTGACATTTTTTCTGCCATATATGCTACATTAACAAGTGGTGTCTGCTCATTACCGTAGGAAACAAAACTAATAAAACGCACATTTTTAGCATATCTTTTACGCTCAAAATTTTTATAATCTGGATTAATTAGAGTTTCTGCCAATTGTTTAGCACGATCTTGCCTAAAATTATACATTATAACAGCATCATTATCTTTAATTAACATATCTTTATCTAATATCACTGGAGAGAGTTTTTCATCATCTTCACCAGCTTTGTATTTGACATCTAACGCTGTTTCCCAAGATTCTGATATTTCTCCCGCACCCAATGTTAATAAATTATAAGCTTTTTGAACTCTATCCCAATTTTTATCTCGATCCATCCCATAAAATCTACCAATCATTGTAGCAATTTTACCAATTTTACATGCAACAATTTTATCATCAATTTTTTTGAAAACTCTTTCTGCCGATTTTGCTGGCATATCTCTACCATCGGTAATCGCATGTATTGCTACTTTTGATAAACCCTGTTTTTTAGCTAGATCGATCAGTGCCAATAAATGTTCAATATCAGAATGGACTCCACCGTCAGAGACTAACCCCAATAAATGTAAAGTTGATTTATTTTTTTTAGCATGATCGCAGGCATCAATTAAATATTCATTATTAAAAAAACTACCATCAGTAATAGTTTTATTAATTCGTGGTAAATCTTGCTCACTTACCCTGCCAGTACCTAGGTTTAGGTGCCCAACTTCTGAGTTTCCCATCTCACCCCAAGGAAGCCCAACTTCTTCTCCCGATGCCCTAAGTAAAGTTTTGGGAAAATTTTGCCATAAAGCGTCTAGACAAGGTGTTATTGCTTTTAAAATTGCATTACCTTCCTCAATCGGGGAAATACCAAAACCATCTAATATAATTAAAATAACCTTATTTTTTTCCATAAATAACCTTAACTAAATTCAAATTTTTAATTTTTCCCACTTCACTACCTACTTCGCTATCCCACTACGCTAAAGCTTCGAGGGATAAAAAGCTACGCTGGTCATGAAAGTTCCGAGGGATAAATAATTTTTAACCAGTCTCGCCATAAGCGATGCCTAGGCGGATCAAATTCAAATGT
>CAZXAY010000010.1:0-30573 GCA_964638435.1 uncultured Candidatus Saccharibacteria bacterium
ATCTCATTTTCTTAATTATATTCTATCTTTTAAATATCTTCTTCCAAAACCGGTTTTAAAATACTTTTCTCGTTTGATTGCCCTATTTTTATTCAAACACCCTTCGAAATAAACTAATACTAACGGTCTTCTTAGTTTTGTCGATTCATTTTTTCCATTATTGTGCTCAGTTAATCTCTTTTTTAAATCACTTGTAAAACCAATATATAATTTATTATCAACCTTACTTTTTAATACATATGTATAATAAAACATAGTATTAACACTATATAGCTATTGCAAACTTTAGTCAAGTGTAGTATAGTAAAGTTAAAGAGGGATTGGAGGCGAAATGAACGGGGTTTTTGTAACCATTCTCGTTTTCGCAGGGCTAATAGCATTAGTCTGGCAAACCTCAAATCTTGTGGCCTACTTTTTAGGTATACCATTTATTAGAACTCCTAGATATGCAATTAAAGACATTTTAGAGTTAGCTGATATTAAATCAGGTGAACGATTCTTTGAGTTAGGTAGCGGTTGGGGTGAAATACTATCATATGTTAGTAAAAAATATAATATTAAAGCATATGGTATTGAGGCATCGCCAGTTCATTATTTCTTTAGTGCAATTGCACACTATGGTAATAAAAAAGTTAAAATTCGTTGGGCTGATTTTAGCGATTTTACGTTGACAAAGGCAAATGTTGTTTATTGTAGCGTTACTCAAAAACTATTAAAAAAGATGGAGAATAAATTCGTTAATGAATTAACGCCGGGTACAAGATTATTGGTAAACAATGGTCAACTGTCAGGCTATGAGCCGAAGTTTACTTATCAGGCTGGCAAGAATAAAATAAACTTTTATCAATTCTAATTGCTAAATGAATAACGAATTATGGGAAGTTAACTAAACCTTATAATTCATAATTCATAATTCATAATTCATAATTCTTTATTCATTAGACTTATTACGAAATAACATTTTTACTACAAACTAATAATTTTGGTTAAAAAATAATTCATAGTTCGTCAGCGTAACTCTGTTACAACTTCCTCGCTCTTCATTATTTTCACTCAAAATTCTTAGCTTTCGCTACAAAAATTATTACGTAACAAGTCTATTATTCGTTTTTTCTGTCAATGCGATCAAGATCGCGTTTTTTTATTACTTCACGTTTATCAAAGAGTTTTTTACCCCTTCCTAACCCAAGCTCCACTTTTGCTTTGCCATTTTTGAGATAGATTTTTATGGGGATTAGCGTTAGATTTTTTTCTTGAGTTTTACCAATTAATCTACTTATTTCTTTACGGTGTAAAAGAAGCTTTCTGGTGCGAGTGGGATCACTGTCGAATACATTGATATGTGTACCTAAAAGAAATAATTCTGGTTTAGAAGTAGAAGCTGGTATTTGGTATCTAGTATTTAGTATTTTTGATTTATTTATACTAGATACTCGCTTCTTAATACTCGCTTCTAGAATTTTAGCATAAGAGCCTGTTAAATTCACTTTCCCCACCCTAATTGCCTTAATTTCTTTACCACTCAAAACAATGCCGGCTTCAAATGTTTCCAGGATTTCATAATTATGGTAGGCTTTTCTATTTTCACTAACAATTTTATAACTCATCTCAGTATATCATCTTTCAGAATATTTATTTTAATGTTTTTATTCTAACTAGTTAATAAGCCCAGATAACAACTTTTTAGGTTTAACACATTAGTAGTGTTAATAAATATTTAAAAACATACTGAAAGTTGTATTACTGAGTCATAACTTAATTTTACCTGATTATTTAATATCTGTAAACAATTTTATCGCAAGAAAAAGCGATCGCTGTAAACTGCGATAAAATAATTTTTTGACATTTGATAATCAAAATGATAAATTTAGATAAGTAAGAAGGAGGCGCATTGAGTATTCGAAAAAAAGGAAAACTTATCGTGATAGATGGGGTTGATGGATCGGGTAAAAAAACTCAGACTGATATTTTGGTACGCCGATTAATCAAAGAGGGATATAAAGTAGAGGTTGCTGATTTTCCACGTTATGGTGAGCGATCTGCAGCACTAGTTGAGGATTATTTAAACGGTAGGTTTGGAGATGCTAAGTCTGTTAATTCTTATGCTGCCTCAATTTTTTACGCTGTAGATCGCTATGCCGCATCATTTGAAATTAAAAAATGGTTAGATCAAGGGAAAATTGTTATTTCTAACCGTTATGTTTCGGCCAATATGGGGCATCAATGTGGGAAATTAAAAACTAAAAGTGAAAAGCAAATTTTTTTAAAATGGTTGAATAATCTTGAGTTTGAAATATTTGGTATTCCTAAACCTGATAAAAATATCCTATTGTACGTTGAACCAGGAATAGGTCAGAAATTAGTGGATAAAAAAGGCCATCGCGATTATATTGGTGGAACCAAGCGTGATATTCACGAAGCAGATATTAATCATTTGAGGGATGCAGTTAATACTTATTTATACGTTGCCAAAAAATATCATTGGGATGTAATCAAGTGTTTTAAATCTGATAAAATGCGTCATATCGAAGAAATATCCCAAGACATTTGGCAATTAGTTATGGAGGTTTTATAGCAATTATAAAAAAGTTACGGATATTCAAACCTGTTCCAACTTCGTCCTTCAATATGTTCAGGACGCCCTGTCTTCGACTCTGAGGGATGAGCCCTCAGGCTCAGACTCGAACGAGAGCTTGTCGAATGGGCGGAGGTTGGTACAGGTTCAAAATAACATAACTTTTAATAAATAAGGAGTGGGATGATGAATAAATTAGTTTGTATTGTTGGTATGACTGGATCGGGGAAATCAGTGGTGGCTGATGAATTTGTTAAAGCCAGATACGGATATCTACGATTTGGGCAATTAACACTTGATGAGGTTAAAAAAAGATATGGTAATAACCCTCCAGAAGGTTTTGAAAAAGTAGAAAAAGAGATTCGTGAAGGGTTTCGTGCTAAATATGGCATGGGAGCTTTTGCCACTTTGAATATTCCCAAATTTGATGAGTTGTTAGAAAAAGGCAACGCCTTAGGCGATGGTTTATATAGTTGGACAGAATATAAAATTTTAAAAGAAAAGTATCGAGACAAATTTTTTGTTATTGCAGTTTATGCTCCGCCAGCTTTGCGATATCAAAGGTTAGTTAATAGATCAAAAGATGTAAAAGATGATCCCAAACTAAGGTACCGGTCTTTTACTCTGGAAGAAGCAAAATCACGAGATTTTGCCGAGATCGAAAATATCGAAAAAGGTGGTCCCATCGCCATGGCTGATTATACTATAGTAAATATTGGTGATATGGACGAAGTTATTAAAAAGACTAAAGAAATAATAGAAGAAATAGGTAACAAGTGACAAAGTAACCAGTAACAAGGAGTACTATGAAAAGTGATGATCAAAAAATCCACGAGGAGTATGAAAAGCGCCCAAGTTGGGATGAGTATTTTATGGAAATTGCTCATGTGGTAGCAACACGCGCAACATGTAATAGAAATGTTGATTTAAAATATCGCCCAGGATTTAAAGGTTGTGGAGTAGTTATTGCCAAAGATAAAGTGTTGCTTTCAACCGGCTACAACGGCGCACCAAGAGGAATGGAACATTGTGGACATACTAATCACGAGATGGTAGAAGGGCATTGTATCAGGACAGTGCATGGCGAGGCAAATGCAATTGCTCAAGCTGCAAAAAATGGTGTAGCAATTGATGGCGCAACCTTGTACACAACTGGGTCAAGTTGCTATGACTGCTTTAAATTATCAGTTAATGCTGGGATAAAAAGGGTTGTTTATGGACAATTTTACGATAGTCGTTATGGAATGAGTAGCAAGGTTTTGGAACTAGCGAAAAAGGCAGGAATTGAAATGTTACATATAGATGAGTGCAAACCAAAAGTCACCTCTCGACATCGCTCTAGGCAGGAAGCTAAAAAGTAAAATGAAAATTAAAGTTAAAAAAATCAATAGTGTTGCAAAAATCCCAGAATATTCCAGAGTGGGTGATGCGGGGATGGATATTTTTGGTTGTGAGGAGTACGAGCTAATGCCGGGTGAAAAGCATATTTTTGGCTCGGGCATTGCTGTGGAATATCCTGATGATCATTTGGCTTATATTTATGACAAAAGTGGACTTTCATGTAAGCATGAATTAATCACTCTTGGCGGTGTAATGGACCCAAACTATCGTGGCGAATGGCAAATAACTATCAAAAATATTGGCTCCAAGCCGTATAAAATCGAAAAAGGTGAAAAAATCTGCCAAATAGTTTTCCATAAAATATCTCAAGCTGAAGTTGAGGAGGTGGACCAGTTAGATAATACTAATCGCGGCGACGGCTGGGCTGGAAGTAGTGGAAGATTCTAATCTAGTAACAAGTAACCAGTGACCAGTGACGAGGAATGTAAGAAATGATCAATCAAATAATTAAAGAAGTAGAAAAATACCTAAAAGGGCGGAGTGATTCGCACGATATTGAGCATTGTCATCGTGTGGCTAAAATAGCCCGTGAGGTTGCCAAAGACTATAACAAAGCCGATACGGAGATTATTATTGCAGGGTGTTATTTACATGACGTAGGTTATACCAAAGCATCTTATGGTCACCCGCATTGCGTGGCTGGAGTTAAAATTGCTCAAGATATTCTAGAAAAAATTGGTTACTCACAAGACAAAATTGATAAAATATGCGAAATAGTATTACATCACGAAGATAGCAAATTTGGCATAAAATACCAGCCTAATCTAGAAACTAGAATAGTCCAAGATGCTGATGCAATTGATGGCTTTGGAGCTGTTGGGCTATCAAGATTTTTCCAATTCGCTGGCTCAACTAATATGCCTCTTTGGATTCCCAGTTACAAAAAAGAACCAAAGATAATTTATGAAAATATAAGTATAATCCATAACATCGAGGCAGTGATTAAATATGCTGGTGAAATTTGTACTACAAAGCTTGGTAAAAAATTGTTTAAATATCGCCTAAAGGTAATGAAAAGTTTTGTTAAAGAATTTAAAAAAGAATGGACCACCCAGATATAAAATTTCATCAGTAACCTGTTATCACCCTCAAGGTGATAACAGGTTATCTACGATATTTTGTTTATATGAATTATAGAAAACAACCATTAGTTAATGAAGGAATCTATCATATTCTGAATAAGAGTATCGCAGAGTATAAAATTTTTAGTAATAATTTTCACTTTAGAAGAATGATGCAATTATTAGTTTACTATCAATATGCCAATGTACCAGTAAGATATTCTTATTTTATTAAGCTTGATCCACAAGAGCAAGATGAAGTATTTAGATATTTACAGATAAAAAATGATAAACTTGTTGATATAATTTCCTATTGCCTTATGCCTACCCATTATCATCTTATTTTAAAACAGTTATTGAAAGGTGGTATTTCAAAATATATCAATTTAATCCAAAACAGCTATGCAAAATATTTTAACATAAAACACGATCGAAATGGCCCATTATGGCAAGGGTATTTTAAAAATGTATTAGTAGATACAGATGAACAACTTTTGCATTTAACTCGCTACCAACACATAAATCCAGTATCTGCTGGTTTGGTAGAGGATCCTATTGAGTGGGAATATTCATCTTATAAAGAATATATAGGGAAAAAACAAACTAAAATTTGTAGTTATAATAATTTAATTGATGTCAGACCAAAAATATATAAAAGATTTGTTGAAAATAGAATTAGTTATCAGCGAGAATTAACAAGAATTAAAAAAATTATATTAGAATAAAAATATCAAACTTAACCTGAAATCACCTTGAGGGTGATATAAGGTAGGCAATGAAATTTATGTGAGTAAAATATGGGGAGAAATATGGCAAATAATACAAGAAGAATCTACCAATTAGATCAAAATTTAACACCCGAGCAAAGGATTGTTACTTTTGCTAAGTGCTCGCGTAGTGCTGAACCATTTGATAAAATCGCCAAAGAACTAACCGACGAAAAAGCAGCCAAATTTAATCAACGTTATGTTGTAGCTTTTGGTCACCTGTCAGTGGCCGAGCATGCTGCTTTTAATATCGCTATGGAAGACGTTTCGATATTGGCGACAAAGATAATTGAGGATAATCGCTTGGGATCGTTTACCGAGCGTTCCACCCGTTATCAAGTTTATGATAAAAATAGTTATTATAAACCAGATAGTATTATGAATTCAAAATATGCTGATGTCTATGGAAAAGCTGGTAATTATCTTTTTGAAATTTACGAAAAACTTTATCCGATAGTATGCGAGGATATGAAAAAAAACTACCCAAAAACTAATGATAATATTAAAACCTACGACACAATGATTAAAGGTAAAACATGTGATGTAGTAAGATATATTCTACCTGTAGCAACTCTAACAAGTCTAGGTATGACGCTCAATGCTCGCAATTTAATTTACGCAATTAACAAAATGATAACCAGCCCGCTTGGTGAGATGCAAGATATCGGTAATGATCTAAAAAAGATTGCCGAAAAGTCTATTCCTACAATTGCTAACATGATTAAACCAATTAAATATCTAGCTGAAACCTTGCCAGAATTACAGAAAACAGTTAGTCGGATATCATTTAATCAAACAGATATTAAGCAAGAACCAGTTACTCTAGTAGATTATGATGTTAATGCTGATGATAAATTAGTTACAGCATTAATTTATAGGTTTTTATCACAATCGTATGAATCAATTAAAAATAAAGTAAGTAAAATGAGCCAAATTCAAAAAGAGGATATTATTGATCAGGCGCTTAAAAACCGCTCAGCTATGGATCAACCACTTCGCGAACTCGAGCATATTTATTATACCTTTGATATTTTAATGGATTATGGGGCATTCCGTGATATTCAGCGGCATAGGATGTGCTCGCAAACTAATCAACTTGTAACATGCGATCATGGTTATGAAATACCAGACAAGATTCGAGAATTGGGTGTTGAGAAAAAATATATTTCTGCTATGGACACATCACGAGAGGCTTACGAAAAGATAAAAAAAGATTTTCCCCAAGAGGCTCAATATATTGTAGCATTTGCTTATAAAAAACGCACTCTATTCACATGGAATTTAAGAGAACTACACCATTTTATATCTCTTCGCAGTCGCCCAGCTGGTCACGTCTCATATCGCTTAATTGCTAATCAAGTCTATGATGAACTTGCTAAAGTCCATCCACTACTTGCTAAATACATAAACGTTGTAAAAATAAAATAGAATCCAAAATCAATAAATGATGCCAACCACTTGTCTTGACTAAAGTGCAAGATAGTGTTTTAATATAATAGATTTGATCGTACCCATTTGGGATTAACAAAAAAATAGAAAAGCGGAGGGATTTGTTATGTCCATACTGGATGGAACAACGCGTTTTGATCACAGGAGATATATGGGTAACTTGCTTCTTCTGCAGAATGCTGGAATTCAAACAAAAACGATTGAAGATATAGTTAATGATGCAGATGAAGATGTTATAAGATCTGGTGTTAAAGATTATCTCGATAATGAGATGCGGATAATTGAATCTTCAGAAGTTTTAGAAAAAACAAAGGTCTATTTCAGACAGTTGTTTGAAAAAATTATCAATGCAAAATCCTTTCAGGAGGTGGAAAAGTGATCAGTAATATATCTGTAATAATGGATCCAAATACAAAAGTGTTTGAGCTTACGCACCAAATGACCTTCCGAGTGGCTCTATCGAGAACAAGGAAGAAACTTGGAAGCGATGAAATCGAGGGATATTTAATCCCGATTAATTTTAGAGCTGACTTTTGGAGGAATCAACTTGGTGAATGTTACGTGATACTTAGCGGTTTTCCAGCAAATACGGTAAAAAAAGCATTTGTAGGAAAATTGTTGTACGAGTCCGACGAGATAGCACAGATAATATCATGTTGTAGGTCAGAAGAACACGTATGTGCTAAGACTGGTAAATTTCTTTGGGTTGATGACTTAGACCCCAATCTTTATAGATTTGATGTCTGTGAACATCCGACTCAAGAAATATCAGCCGCAAAATTTGGCAGAATGGGCAACAGATCAAGTAATGGATATAATAAAGATGATATATCTGCAATAATAGAAGATATTCCACAAATTCACGAAAGTGAAAGAACAGTTGATCCCTTTGAGTTACCGCTTGAGCTTGAAGAAGGTGATGAATGTGCCGTCTCTTAAGACAATTATTGCCCTGTATATTGGTGCGTTGGCTGCTGTGAGTCTAGGTTATTATGGGTTATTACTTTATGGCATAGTCAACCCAGATGCAGCTATTTATTACATATGGGTTGATTCAGCAACGATTGCAGCCATAGTAAACCATATTATAAGCAAAAAAATACTGGCGATTCTTCACTCACGATCAGACAATTTGACAAATGACGAACAAAGATAGATAATATACTTAACATAATAAAAGTGTTGACACGGATTAACCACCCGTCGAGCTTTTACGCCAGTGACGGCGATACAGTCACAAAAGTGATCCTAAAAGGGTAATCTGAATGGAACCTTCCGCTTTATGCGGAATTCAGAGAGTCTAATTAGGATTTTTATTTTATAGGAGGAAAAATGGAATTTTTTCGAGGAATAGCAGAAAAATTGTCTGGTAAAGAAAAACGTGATAAAGAAGAATGGGAAAAACGACGCCAGGTCGAGTCAAGAGAAGCAGATGCGTATATGAGATCAATAGATGTTGTCAATCAATTATCCCCATTAATATTACAAGGAAGTGGGATGAATGTTGCACTTGGCCATACTTATATAGAGAATTGTAAATACCTCGCACAATTTAGTAGGCAAAAGAAAAGCAATGGACAATTATATAGTCGAGCTAACTATGCTGAGCAAGAATTATGTAGCTGTTTTGTAAATTTAAAAAAGGTTTTTGAATCACCTAAAACTTATTTAATGGATAAAGAAATAAAATTTTGGGCAGAGCAAGTCCACGTTACTATGGCTTGTGGCTTTGATGGGCTGATGGGTGCTTTTGGACATGATAAAGGTAGTTTAGAATCTACTAGAAAATATTTAATAAATATACATAATTCATACGGATTAGATAATCAAACAAGAAACTATTATAAAAAATGATTGGAGGTTAAAATGAATAAACAAATAAACGATTTAGAAAAAATGCGACACAGTTGCGAACATGTACTAACGATGGCGATGATGAGGTTGTGGTCAGATAAGATTAAGGCTGCTATGGGTCCATCTACGGATGACGGTTTTTATTTTGACTTTGACTCAGATATTAAAATATCTGCAGATCATTTTGGTAGGATCGAAAAAGAGATGGCAAAAATTATAAAAGAAGATTTACCAATTATTCATGACGAAATGACAGCAATTAAAGCTAAAAAGTTTTTTAGTAATAATACTTATAAAGGTAATGAGTATAAACATGAATGGATTGAGGAGATTGAAGGTCGAGGGGAAAAGGTAAGTGTATATTGGATGGGTAAAAAAGGTGAGGATATACCAAAAACTTTTGCAGATATTTGCGCTGGTCCACATGTTGAGTCTACTAAAAAAATTGGTCCTTTTAAACTATTATCTCTTGCAGGGGCATACTGGCATGGAGATGAGAAGAATAAAATGCTTCAAAGAATTTACGGAACATGTTTTAATACTCAGGATGAATTAGACAATTATTTATTAATGCTTGAAGAAGCCAAGAAACGTGATCACAAAAAGTTAGGAGTTAGCTTAGATTTATTTTCATTTCATCAGGAATCACCTGGGTCAGCTTTTTGGCATCCAAACGGTATGGTTATTTGGAATCAACTCGAAGCACTTGGCAAGAATATTCGCAAAAAGAATGATTATTTAGAGATTCAAACTCCAATACTTGCTAAGCAAGTTCTTTGGATTACATCGGGGCACTGGGATCATTATAAAGATAGTATGTTTTATTTTAAGAATGAAAAAGATACCTATTGTCTTAAGCCGATGGATTGTCCATTTAATATTAAAATATATCAAACAAAAATGAGATCATACCGTGATTTGCCAATTAGATATACTGAGATTGGTAGAGTACTAAGAAACGAAAAATCAGGGGAATTAAATGGGCTCTTTAGAGTTAGACATATTACTCAAGATGATTCTCATGTATTCTTAACCGAGGATCAGGTAGAAAAAGAAATTGGCACATTAATTAAAATGGCTAAAGAATATTATAAAATATTTAATATTAAACCAATCTTCTACCTTTCAACAATGCCAGAAGATCATATGGGTGAGGTAGAAACATGGCAAAAAGCTGAAAAAGACTTGGAAAACGCTTTGTTAAAACAAAAAGTAGATTATAAAATTAAAGAAGCCGATGGTGCTTTTTATGGACCTAAAATTGATATTGATATCGAGGATGCCTTAGGTAGACCTTGGCAACTGGCCACAATCCAATTAGATTTTCAATTACCTGGTAGATTTAACCTTGAATACACCGATAAAGATGGGTCTAGTAAAGTTCCTGTGATGATTCACGCGGCAATTTTTGGATCACTTGAAAGATTTATTGGCATTATAACTGAGCATTATGCTGGTGCCTTTCCAACATGGTTAGCACCAGTTCAAGCAGTTGTTTTGCCAATATCTGAGCACCAAAACAAATTTGCTAGCGAAATCCAAAAAAGTTTATTAGAGGTAAATGTGAGAGTTAATATTAATGTAGAAAACGAATCACTAGGTAAAAAGATTCGCCAAGCTCAGTTAGAAAAAATACCTTATATGTTAGTTGTGGGTGAGAAGGAGGCCAAGGTTAATAAGGTCGCCGTTCGTGCCCGTAATGGCAAAGATTTGGGAGTAATGAGTGTAAAGAAATTTGTTGAGATAATAAAAGAAGAAATAGATAAGAAAAAGTAAAAATTAATGAATACCCGCCTAAATTCAATCTCTTGCAATATTCTTACCCCGCCTGCCATGACTGGCACTGTCGGGCAGGTCTAAGAAATTTGCAAATAGATTTCATAGCCGGCGGACTTCCGGAATTTCTTTCTGCCATGAAACGAAATTCACGGAGCGGAGGCAATTTATGGAAAAAATTAGATTAATTAAGGCAATTTATGTTTATATTATGATGATTGTTGGGATTGCGCTGATAATTACGGGAATTTTTAACACAACTAACTACGTAGTCAAAAAGGTTACGCTTAATGAGTATCCAATAAATACTTATGAATATCCATACCCACCCGATAGAGCTATTGTTGCTGTTGATGGTAAAGAATCAAATACAAAAAATGCCTTAACTGATGAAGAAAAACAAAAAAATGAGGATTTTCGTCAATCAAAACAAGTTCAGGATTTAACTAACGCTATAGTATTCTTGTTAGTTGGTACTTTGTTGTATTTAATGCATAGCAGGATGAGTAAAAATTTAGATAAATAGTTGAGTACTATCGATAATTTCATCTTGTTACCACCAGTTACCTGACTATGTTTTATTTTAATATTTTTTGTGTTACAATAAATTTAACAAAATTAAGGGGCTTTGTCCCTTTGTTTTTTTACATGGAAAAAATAGGAGGTGGTAGGATGGTTTGTGGTTTCTGGGGTAAATTGGGAATCTAATTAGAATTAAGGAGATGATTAAATGCCAGAAGAAAAAGCACGTTGTACGGAATCGGTCGCGAATCTTGATAAAGGATGGTATATCGGTGTGAGGGACCAGAATCTCTCAACTGTGACTACCATCGAAGGACCACAAAAACTTACTCTTCAAGCACATCAGAACTTTGCATTTTTCCCGCCTCGGCCATATGTAAAGCTTGGGCCGGGACAATATTGCGATGTAAAAAATCCTGTGATGAAGGCGGACGGATCTGACGGGATCATTATCGTCAAAGACGAATTTGGCCAGGCAGTCCTGAAAATCGGCTACGAAGAAAGGCGCAAGGGGCCAGATTCATTCCCAGTTTATCATGGCGAGGAAGTGGGTACGGTTAAGGATGAGCATGTGCTGAACATCCGCCAGGCATTACATCTGCAAGCCAAAATTGACTTTCTCGATATGTTCGAGGGACAAGAAATTCAGCGTCATGCCGGTGATGAGTGGCTGGTAAAGGGGAACTGTAACTATATTCCGTCGATAGAAACGAAGACTATCGGTATTAAGAATGTAGCGGTCGTTCCCGACGACAAATACGCGATTATTCTTAATCCAATTGATCCGACGACGAGAAGGAACAGATCCGGAAAGTACAAGATCGTGTCAGGGTCAGAAGAATTCTTCCTTGAGCCTGGTGAAGAGTTGGTAAACAGTGAAGAAGTAGACAACTTCTGGTCCAAACACCGTCTTGGGTCATTCGATGGAATCTATGTGCAAGCTCTTGAAACTTTTATGGAAACAATCCCTGTTAAGGGCATTCCGACAGAGATCGAGAGAATTGAGGGTACATCATGGACGGTTCGTGGGCCATTGACGTATGTCCCTGATAATCGCGTAAGAGTTAAGGATGAACCAGTTAAGGCTATTACAATGGGAGCTGGTGAGGGCGTTTACATCAAGAACCTCAAAGAGCCTGATCCCAAGAAGAGTATAAGGCTCGCGAGTGGTTCAGATCAGAGTCATATAATCCTCGAGCCATGGGAGGAACTATGGGAAAAGCGCTTACCGAAGGTTACTGAACTTACCATCGGTATGGGTTCGCTGAGTTTTTCCAGGTTTGACAAAGATGAATCTTACACCCAGCAAGTGAATGAAAAGGCGAAAGCCTTTCTCCGTAGCGAAAAGCAACAGTGGCGCGCCATAGTTTTGCGAGTTCCCAATAATGCGATTGCAGAAATAACTGACTATCCCACCGGCAAAACAAGATATATTCATGGTTTCGATATGACTATGCTTGAGCCGTGGGAAGAAGTAACAATTCTTGAACTTTCCGGAGGGACGCCTAAAAGGCCAAAAGAACTGCTCGTAGCTTACAAAACTCTTGGTCCCGACTTCATGCATGATGTCGTTTCGGTAAGTACCAAGGACCATGCCAAAGTCGATGTTGTCTTGAGCTATAAATGGGAATTCCCTGAGGCTCATGATTCCAAGAATCACGAAGCAACGAAAAAGATTTTCGGAATGCTTGACTGTATTGGCTATGCGACAGACGAGATAGCTGCAATCATTCGTGAGGTTGCTGCGGGGTATACCTTTGACGAATTCCACAGCAAGGCTGCGGAGATCATCAAAAACGCGGTACTTGGGGATCAGAAGGTATATACACTCAAGCAAAACGGTATGGAGATCATTGGCATTGACGTCAAAGAAGTAAATCCAGTAGATGCTAAAATCGCCGAGAATCTCAAAGAAGCTGTAAAGACAAACATCTCGATCGAGCTTGATGCCAAAAAGGCCGCGGCGCAAGCAAGAGCGAAGGAAAAGGCTATCGAAGACCAAATAAGGCTTGATTCCGCTACTCACTTGCAAGTAATGCAGAATGAGGAAAAAAAGAAGGAATTTTTGGCACTGCAGGCAGAAAACGAAATGGCGGAGAAGACCGCACAGGCCAAAGCAGACGCTGCTGCAAAGAGGATTGAGACCGATGCTGAAGCCAAGCATTTGAACGCTATTAACGAAGTTGAGAAACAGCGTCTTGAGGACTTGGCTGCAATTCTGACCCCTACGGGCGTAGTAAAGATAGAAGAGGCCAAGGCTATGGCCTTAGGGCTCTCTGGAAGTGGTGGTAAAACCATCATCGTTCCTCATGGAGCAAGTCTGAACGTCCACCATCACGAAGGTGAAGCGAAGGAAAATGAAGAAGAATTCTAAGATCTTCTCATATTGAGAACGAGTCGAACTGCTTGGGCAACCAGGCAGTTTTTTTATAGCTATTTTTTATTTATCAAATTATTTAGAATGTCCCACCTGCGCTTTTTTTCTTCTTTTGTTATATTATCAACCATAGTGGTGGCAGAAACTGTGTTTGGGCGGGGAGAATATTGTGAAACAAAAACTTTACAAAATCCAATTTTTTTACAAATTTTGACAGTGTTTTGAAATTGAACTTTGGTTTCTGATGGAAAACCAACGATTACGTCAGTTGATAGTTGGAGGTTTGATATTCGTGATTTGAGATTAGTTATTAATTCGCAGTATTGATTCGCGTTGTACTTACGATTCATTTTTTTTAAAATTTTGTTATCACCAGATTGCATAGGTAAATGAAGTACTTTTTCCCACTTGGTAAGTTTTGATAACTTTTCTATCAAATCATTAGTAAAATCATGTGGGTTTGAACTCATAAAATTAAAGGAAAAATCACCAGGGATCCGATCAATTTTTTGTAATAATTTTGCAAATGGTAATTCTGTTGTCATACTGAGCGATAGCGAAGTATCTCCTATTCGGAATTCTTCAGTCGCATTAGCTCCGTCAGAATGACAAATAGGATATGTTATTAATGACTTCTTGTTCCAACTATTCACATTCTGTCCTAATAAAAGAATTTTTTTATAACCACTTTTGAGTTGAGTATTAATTTCTTTAATAATTTCTTTTTCTGGTCTTGAAACTTCTCTTCCGCGAGTGTAGGGGACTGCGCAATAAGTACAATAATTGTCGCACCCTTGCATTATTGGAATGTAGACAGTTTTTTTGGATTCACCCTTTGGTAAATATGAATTATTCATTTCGGACTTTACTCTGAAGGACAGTCCTTCAGAGTAAAGTTGGATATTACTACTTTGTTTATTCGAAACCCTAACTAATAAATTAACTAATTTACCATTTAACAGTTGATTAATATCAACGATTGCCATTACTCTATCTTTTAACCTTTTTTTATCATTTTCTAGTATGCAAGCAGAAACAATTATTTTCGGTTTTTGTGGTAATTTATTCCAATTATGAATTTTACCATAAATTCTATCAACACTTTTTTGTTTTACCGAACAAGCAAGAACTATAATTAAATCGGCATCCTTCTCGGTACCTAAAACATAACCCATCTTTTCAAGTAGATGGGTTATGCGTTTAGCGTCGTAGTAATTGTATTGGCAACCTAGGATAAATATGTGGTAATTCATTAATACTCCTATCGCAGAATTGTTACGCATAATCGCACTGAATTTTCTGCGAGCTTCTGTGTTGAGTTTTTGCGACAGAGATAACCTAATTATTCTAATTAATTATTTCTCATCTTTTTTATTGTCATCACTTTTTTCTGATTTTTCTTCACCTTCAGTTACCTTTTCAGCTTCTGCCTCAGCTTCCATCTTTTCGATTTGAGCTTTTTCACTATCAGCCACAGCTTCGGTTTCCATAGCCTCTAATTCTTCCTCGCTTCTAGGTGGGGTAACAAGTACTACAGTTTCTTCTGGTTCATCAAGAATTTTAACATTTGCCGGAACTACTAGATCTTTAATTAGTATTGCATCATCAAATGTATGAAGACCTGATATATCAACTTGAATCTCGTGGATTAGATCACCAGGAAGACACTCAACCTCAACCTCATCCTTATTAGTGATTAAGTTACCCTCAAGCTCCTTTACAGCTGGAGCTTCACCAATAAAAACCAATGGGATATTTGCTGTAATTTCTTCATCCATTTTGATTTTATAAAAATCTGCATGTAAGATATCTTCACTTACAACATGTCTTTGGACATCCTTTATTATAATTTTGATTGGATTTTTTTCTTCAATTTTTAGATCAACTAAAGCACTTTTACCAGCTTTTTTATATGCTTTACGAAAGTCTTTAGCTAGAACACTAATATTCTCTGCACCCTTACCTTGACCATAAAGAGCAACTGGTATAAATCCATTGCTTCTTAACTGCTTAACTTTTTTGCCCAAAATTGAGCGAGTTTTTGCTTGTAAGTTTATTTTTTCCATATGTTTTCAAAATCTCCGTTAAAGTCTGATAAGACTTTTGCTAATTCTTTTATATCATTATTATTAAATTGGTTATGCATTTTGCTTTTTGTTGAGTTTTGGCTAATAACCACATTCATATTTGTTAACTCATGGCCATTTTGACAATTCACCCCCAAAAAAAATATATTACCCCAAAATCCTTTTAGTTTTATCTCGGGTATTTGGTATTTGCGGTGGCAAATTGGGCAAGAGAGAATCTTTTGAGCTTGTTTAATAATTTCGTCTAATTCTCTCATAAACTTCCATTTTATTGTTATTATTGTAGGATTTATTAACACTATATCAAAATATATTAATAAAATCAACCCATATTTAATAAAACACCCCATTCAACTTTGCTTAGGGTGTTTTTTGGCTTCGGGACTTGGATTTTCACACCGCCTATCTTGCCCCGTCCTTTTTTCAAGGCGGGGTAAAGGTGGGGTAAGCCAAGATTGACGGCTTTCCAGTACAAGGCTCGGGGACCAGGATTCGAACCTGGATTCACAGCTTCAAAGGCTGCTGTCCTACCATTAGACGATCCCCGAGCACTATACGGGATTTCACGTCGGCCGCTGCTTGCCGTGTACCGAACTTTATTCTGGTGCGGGGTCATTTACCACCCCGCTGAGGTGGGGCAAATTAGACGATCCCAGAATATATTAACAGTTTAACAAATAAATATTGACTTGGCAAGTAAAATTTGCTATGATATATATGCTTTAGTAGTAAAGATTATCGCTCCGATGTAAATCGGGGAGGAAAGTCCGAGCACTTCAAACAATTTACCACGTGTAAACGTGGCCGTCGCAAGACGAGGGAATAGTGTCACAGAAATTATACCGCCTAACTATTGCTTGCAATAGTGGTAAGGTTGAAATCGTGAGCCCCTCAATTAAGAGGGGATAGCCTCGAACATTCGGGGTAAAGTAAGAGCTCACGCGTTTAATTGGTAACAATTAACTGGGTAAACCCTAAATGGTGCAAGTCAGGTGGGTCCGATCATCATCAAAAAGTTAGTTTGGCTCGATGTCCACGGATCCTGACGCTTAGACCTCGCCTTTATAGGCGGGGCAAGATAGATGATAATCTAACCTTTTGAGGTAACTCATAGGTAAACAGAACTCGGCTTATTTACTACTACAGTATAACAAAAACCGCCTATTTAATTAGACGGTTTTTGTTTTTATCGATCGTTACCAGCGAGTTTTATCGTCTTGCTTATCAATGCTTTCTTTAGGCAACGACTTATCAATATTTATGTTATTGATAGGTTTAACCATTGATGATTCACTTAAGGTTTCTTCTATAGGAACTGACCAGATGGTATATCCCCAATAACTTAGTCCTAAGATAGCTAAGCCAATAATTATTGATAAAGTTAGCAACCATCGATTAGTATTTTTAACTTCTTCTGCTTCCAAACCTTCAGTAACAATCTCAGATGCTTTGATTTTTCCCAATGAATCATCCGCGACTTCGACTATTGTATCTTTATTCTCTTTAATCGTTGTTTGACCAGGAGATTTAGTTGAACTAATTGATGTTGTTGTGCTGTTTGGTATAGACCCCTCTGATTTATTAGTTATTGAGTTAGTTGATTTAGTGCTAATATCTTTTACTTCAATACTAAATATTTGGCTTGCATTACCTGATATAACCTTAACTTTGTAATTACCAACTTTGTTAGCCATAAATCTGCCAGTTGAATCAATTGTTGCATTATCCAGACCCTCAACTACAATCCAAGCAAGGTTTGGGTTAGACAATAAATTATTGTCTGCATCATAAGCATTGGCACTAAATTGATGGATAGTATTAATATAGATTATTTCTGTAGTACTAATAATATCAATTCTCGATGGCACCCCGGGATTGTCAATTGTGACACTTGTGGTAATTGATTTATTGCCATATGTAGCAGTAACTTGCCATGTGCCAACTTTACCAGCATTGTAAATATTGTTGGAAAATGCACCTTTTGGGTCAGTTGTTGAAAAACTTGCTTGGTTAGAAATATCCCAACTATTCCCATATTGATCTAATGCCCACACAATATATGTTTGTGATTGGTCTGTATTAGATAAATGGGTGTTTATAGGGGAAATAGTCAAGTGATTAATTGTCTCGGCATGTTTTACAGTAACAATAGTGTTGGTTGAACTTATATTTCCGACAGTGGCGTTAACATCATATGTTCCAACTAGGTTAGTTGTGAATAACCCGTTAGAATTAGTTCCAACCCAAAAAATCACATCATTTCTAACATTTCCAAATTGATCGTAAGCAGATGCTGTAAATTGTAAAGTATCGCCTGCTTTGATAGTTTGATTTGAATTGGGGGAAATTGTGATGTGATCTAAGGCAGCTGGGTTAATGGTAACATTTACAGAACTAGAACTAATTGATCCGGATGTAGCCTTAATTTGATAAGTACCTGCTAAAGTATTACTAAAAAGTCCAGTGTTGTTTGCATTAGTCCAGATAAATGTATCACCAGCGCGGATATTACCATAGCTATCAGTTCCAGTTACCGTGAATTGAATAGTTTGCCCAGCTATAATAGTTTGCGTGCTACTAGGGGTGATATTTATTGTCCCTAGCGTACCAAAAGCAAAATTAATTACACCAGAATTACCAGTTTTACCATTATCAGTAACAGTAACAAATTGATTAGCCTGAGAGCTATACGATCTGATAGTTACATTTGCAATCCCATTAGTAAATACAATCGGCCCATAATATGGAGTAGTTGCATTTGGTGAGGTAGCTAAACCTGAAAGTGCAGGTGTGCCATTATATGATGTTATCGTATTATTAGAGTTATTCTGCGCAGTGATGGTTAAATTTACATCATTACCAACTGTCGTGTTTGTAACAGATGGAACTACGTTAAAGTGATCCAATGTTTGAACTTGTCCAATAGTAAATAGTGCTGATTGGTTTGGACCATCAATATTTTGACCACTTGAGTTTCTTGTTTCAACGTTTACAGAGTAATTTCCATTTGCTGAAGAATTAATCACATGCAATAGCTGAAAAGATATTAGTGATGAATTGCCAATATTACTAGTTGAATCTAATGTTAAAAACACTGTATCAACAACTTTAGTAATAGTTGGATTACCAAGATTACCTGAATATCCTCCTAATGTTACGTTATTGAGGTTAAATCCAGCTGGGTAGGTGATTTTGATCATTCCACCCTGAGGGATCGCTCCAACACTAGAGGTTCTAAAAGTTACAGTGTGATTAGTCGAAACTGCTGGGGTAGTTGAGTCTGGAGTTAATGTAAATTCACTAATGTTAGCAGCATATGCATTATTAGTAGCAAAAAGTGTTATGATTCCTAATATAACAAATGTAATACTTAGTTTAAGTAATTTAATCATTCTTGTTCCTTCTTATTAGATTATCGACCGTAGTTCTCAATTTAATTGAATAATAATTAATCAAACTAAAAATAACTTGTAAACTTGTTTGACAGATAGAAGCCCATCCATCAATTTACAAAAGGTAATACTTTGATTATTATTAGGATTTATCAAAAGAATTCTAAACAGATAGTATTTACCATCCGTACGTAAAACAAATCCTAGTTATTCACCCAATAAATATGAGATTAACTTTATTGTATAAGGTTTAAAATCATTGTCAATATATATTACGTACGCAAAATTAATACCCCTAGAATTAGGGGTATACTGGTTAGGTGCATTATTATGATTATTTAGGGATTAATTTGACAGTATAAGAGAAGGTTGGAGTGGTTGGTGTGATATTTTGCTCGTCAGTGTTATACAAGGCGTGCTGGGTAGTGATTTTGTAGAGTTGGACTGTCATATTTTTTGCTACCGCATTCCCAGATGAGTCTGATTCGGTTTTGATGTTAGTAGGTGTAAATGTTACGTTAGCTTGATTAATTGGTGCATTGTTGGAATTATTTAGTACTTTGATGGTAATTTCGGTTTTGTCTGGATCTGGTGTTGGGCTAGGTAGAGCACCACCTGAGGTTGAATAATAGTTATTAGTACTGCCACCACCTACGGAGCACCCTATAGCATAAAGTACAACAATGCAGAAAACCACAATTACAAAAATAATTTTCACCACAAAAATCGCCTCCTTAATCATTTGATTTATGTAAATGTGTCTTCCTAACCTGATGGGTCTGTCGCCAAACATCATTTTGGCTGAAAATTACCATATTTGGCTGTGGTTCGACTTTGCTCACCATCCTGAGCCTGTCGAAGGACAAACTTCATTATATTCCTCTGCTTATCACCTGATAGGCATCGTCATCTACTAAAGTTTTCGCTCAAATGTGATTAATTTTCATTCCCAAAGCACATTCGGCGACAGACCTCTGATAGGAAATCTACCAAGATATTAACCTAAAAAATTCTTCTTGTCAAGAAGATTGCTAAATCTTAAATCATAAATCTAAAATCTAAAATTGTTTAGAGTACTTTTTTGAGATATTGGCCAGTAAAAGAAGTTTTTACTTTAACAACTTCTTCTGGAGTTCCTTGAGCAACAATTTGTCCGCCCATCCCGACTTGTAACATTCTGTTTTTTAAAAGAAATTTGATTGATTATCTAACCATATAACTTGTTTCAAAACTCATTTTTTGTCATACTAATGGCATGTTTCATATTAGAATAACAAAAACTGCTTCATTATCAAGCGCTGTTCAAGTAGTTCGCTATGAACAACGTAGATTAATTGTTGTAAAACATATTGGTAGTGCCCATACCTCAGAAGATATTAAGGCGCTAAAATTAATTGCGCGCGAGTGGATAGAAAAGAAGTCTAAACAGCACTCTCTTTTCCTTGCACAAAAAACAACAGCTTCTCGATTTATCTCTTTGGAGAAAAGCCAGTTTTTGGGAACTCGTTATCCTTTTATTCATCAATTTCTGACCAAAATATCTAGTCGATTTAACTTTGAAAAATTAAATTGTAATTTACTTACCGATTTAGTGATTATCCGTATTATTGAGCCTGCGTCTCTTCTGCGTTCCACAGAGCTTTTAGACGAGTTGTTTGGTATTAAATATTGGCGTGAGGATTTCTATCGTTATTTGCCACATTTTATCGGCTGGAAAGAAAAAATAGAAGAATGTGCGCTAACTTTAGCAAAAAGAGAACTTAAGTTCAATTTTACACTCGTCTTTTATGATGTAACAACTTTGTATTTTGAATCATTTAAAGCTGATAATCTAAGAAAACCTGGTTTTTCTAAAGATGGTAAATCTGCCCAACCTCAAATCTTAATCGGTTTGCTTGTAAGCTCTGAGGGGTTTCCTGTCGCCTATGAAATATATGAGGGCAATAAATTTGAAGGTCATACTTTAATTCCTTCTATCTCAAATTTTCAACAAAAATATGAGATCAAAACACTGACAGTTGTCGCTGATGCAGCCATGATCAGTTCTGACAATATTAAAGCCCTAAAAGGAAATCAGCTTTCATACATCGTGGGTGCTAGAATTACTAATCTTCCCAAGTTAGTAATAGATGAGATTAATAAGAAACTTAAACCTGAAGATGGGACAACCATCAGAATAATATCCAAACATGGAATTTTAGTCTGCGGTTTTTCAACTAAGAGGTATAACAAGGACAAACGCGAGATGGAAAAGCAAATCGCTAAAGCAACAATATTACTTAAGTATCCGACAAAAGCCAAGCGTACAAAATTTGTTAAAAGTAAAACTAAAACTAGCTTTGAGTTAAACAAAACGTTAATTGAAAAAACTAAAAAACTCCTTGGGATTAAAGGATATTACACAAATCTTAATGAAGTTGATGATCAAACTATCATCGCCAGGTATCATGATCTTTGGCACGTTGAACAGGCTTTTAGAATAGCAAAAAATGATCTCGAGACTCGTCCCGTTTATCATTTTAAAGAAGATCCTATTAAAGTTCATATTATGATCTGCTTTATGGCTTTGGCCGTTTGCAAATATCTAGAGATCAAAACTGGTAAATCAATTAAGAACATTATCAAATTATTTAAAAGTGTGGTAGATGCCCGAATTCTGAATACTGTAACAAGAGAAGAAATCACAATGCAATCTGTTATATCAAAAGAAGTGAAAGATATTTTAGAAATATTAAGATTGCCATACTAATTGTTACAAGTCGGGAAGATATTAACCTAAAAAATTCTTCTTGTCAAGAAGATTGCTAAATCTTAAATCATAAATCTAAAATCTAAAATTGTTTAGAGTACTTTTTTGAGATATTGGCCAGTAAAAGAAGTTTTTACTTTAACAACTTCTTCTGGAGTTCCTTGAGCAACAATTTGTCCGCCCATGTCACCACCGTCTGGTCCCATATCAATTATATGGTCAGCACATTTGATTACATCCATATTATGTTCGATGACTAAGACTGTATTACCTTTATCAACTAATGCCTGAAGGACTTTTAGTAAACGGTCTATATCTTCAAAATGTAAGCCAGTAGTTGGTTCATCAAGAATATACAAAGTTTGACCTGTATCTTGTCTAGCAAGCTCAGTAGCTAATTTAACACGTTGGGCCTCACCACCAGAGAGAGTTGTAGCTGATTGACCTAACTTCATATAACCAAGCCCAACAGCAGACAATACCGAAAGTTTAGTATTTAATATTGGTACGTCTTTAAAAAACTGCCAAACATCATCTATGGTCATTTCTAGAACATCAGCAATATTTTTGCCTTTATGGTAAATGTCTAATACTTCCTTATTATATCTACGACCGTGACATGTATCACAAGTAATATAAACGTCTGGTAAAAAGTGCATTTCGAATTTAATAACCCCATCTCCTTTACAATTTTCGCATCGACCACCTTTAACGTTAAAGGAAAAATGACCAGAATTATAGTTTCTTTTAACTGCTTCTGTGTTAGATGTAAAAATTTCTCTTATTGTTGTAAAAACACCAGTATAAGTTGCGGGGTTACTGCGAGGTGTTCTACCAATAGCCGATTGGTCAATGTTAATTACTTTATCAATAAATTGGGTACCAATTAATGCTTTGTGAGCTCCGGGCTCAGATTTGGCATGGTGGAATTTTTTAGACAATGCTTTAGCGAGAATGTCAGAAACCAAGGTTGATTTACCACTTCCAGAAACACCTGTAATACAAGTAAATGTGTTCAAGGGTATCTTTACGTCAATATTTTTTAAATTATGTTCTGTAGCACCTTTAATAATTAAATACTTATTATTTGTTGTGCGGCGTTTTTTTGGAATCATTATCCCTTTTTTACCAGTTAAATATTGACCAGTTAATGAATTGGGATCATTTTTAATCTCTTGGGGTGTCCCTTGAGCCATCACTTTACCGCCTAGCTCGCCGGCTCCGGGGCCAATATCAATTATATAATCTGCAGCATCCATAGTTTGTTTATCATGTTCGACTACAATTACTGTATTATCTAGGTCGCGTAACCTAAATAGATTTTTAATTAATTTTTCTTGATCCCTTTCGTGTAACCCAATGGATGGTTCATCAAGAATATATATAACACCCGTTAGATATGATCCAAGTTGAGTTGCCAGACGAATTCTTTGTGCTTCACCACCAGCAAGACTTTCAGCATTACGATCAAGAGTTAGGTAGGATAAACCAACTTCGATGATAAATTTTAACCTTTTAATAATATCATTAACGATTTGCTCAACTATCTTTTTTTCTGTAACAGACAATTTTGAATTTAATTTATTAAAAAAATCTAATATTTGGGTAATATTCATTGCAGAAATTTCTACAATATTTTTTTTATCGATTGTAACTTTTAAGATCTCTTGTTTAAGTCTTTTACCACCACAAACTGGGCAGATTCGTTTAACCATATATTTTTCGATTTCGTTTTGAATATAATCAGAATCTGTTTCTTTGTACCTTTTTTCTAGGTTTGGGATTACTCCTTCAAAATATTTACTATCTGTTGGTACACCAAAACCATCTAAAATAACTTTTCTAATTTGTTTTGTAAGATGACTCACAGGTGTTTCTAAACTAAAATGAAAATCTTGTGCAAGTTTTTGCAAAGCTTTATTATACCAACTACTATGTGATGTTGTCCGGCTCCAAGGTCTAATAGCACCTTCGGATATGGTAAGTCTTAAATTTGGTAAAACTAACTTAGGATCGACTTCTAATCTTTCTCCAAGCCCTTGACAACCAGGGCAGGCACCGCGAGGACTATTAAAAGAAAAGGAACTAATATTAAGTTCAGAAAGAGAATATTGACAATCTAGACATTGATAAATAGTTTGGTTGATTTTATTATTGGCAACTTTTTTGTCTTCTTCATCAGGCTTGATTATTTCTATTTCGCGTTTAACTAATTTTTTGCCACAATTAATGCAGTGCGAGATACCAATCCTTGTAAATAATAACCTAAGATAGTCATATATCTCACTCATCGTGCCAACAGTGGAACGGGGACTAATACCAGCAGTTTTTTGATCTATAGATAGAGCTGGGGATAAACCTTCTATATAATCAACGTCAGGTTTTTCTAATGATCCTAAAAATTGTCTGGCATAATTTGATAATGATTCAACATATCTGCGTTGCCCTTCGGCATATATTGTGTCAAATGCTAGTGACGATTTACCACTACCAGAAATACCGGTTAATACAGTAAGTTGGTTTCTAGGAATTTCAACAGTAATATTTTTTAGATTATGTACTCGAGCGCCAACAACTTTGATTTTATCCATACGGTCCTTAAAACAAATTCAAATTTCAAAACTCAAATTTTAAATCAAATCCAAATGTTTAAATGTTTTAAAATTAGAATTTAATTAATTGACCTGCCCGACATGCCAGTCATGGCAGGCGGGTTAAAAATTTATAATTTCAAATTTGAATTTTATTCATTTGTTGAATTACTTTTCCAAGCATATCATATTTGTCAAGATTATGCAAGTAGAGCAATACCCTTGCCAAAAGATAAAAAAATGTTATAGTAAAAACAAGTAAAATAAATATTTATTAATCAGCGAGATCCGTTCGAAACGCGAGATCCGCAGGTGAGAAAGGAGTAATATGTTTGATAAAAGTCAAGAAGCTACAAGTGGTCCGGGAACAATTGTAGGAGCAAATGTAAAATTAACAGGTATCTTAAAAGATGCTAACGATATTACCATCTTTGGTCACGTTGAGGGAGAGGTGATCTCAGATAAAAATGTAATGCTTGAAGAAAATGCATCAATCAAAGGGCCAATTACTGCTCAAGTTATTACAGTTTCCGGTAGTGTTAATGGTTCCATTAATGCTGAAACTAAACTTGAAATTACCCCAACAGGTAAAGTTACAGGTAGTATTACTACTCGAGATTTAATAATTAAATCTGGTGCTCAATTTGATGGCAAAAGTGCAATGATTAAATCTAAATCAGATGGTAGCAAAACAAAGGTTGTTGAAGAAGTAGAAGATGACTTAAAAGGTGATGAAGCTCAAAAAGATAAAAAAGAAGAACCAAAATACGAAGTGGAGTAATCAGTAGGTAATTATCGCCACTAATTTTAATACACTAATTTCACTAATAATTCGTGATATTTGTGAAAATATATTAGTGGAGATTAATACAATAAATATCATGTATTATTACATTTTTGAACAACCCAAAGGATTATCTGAAAAAAATCTTCAGAAAAAAATAAAAGATTCACTAGGGTTATTAGGTTTAGCTGGCGAGACCGCAAATGTCTCTCCAGCCCGGACCACTGAGGAGCTAGTCGACATTGCATTAGCTAAAGAGTATAACACTATTGTTGCCGTAGGATCTGATCAGTTAATTAACAAAGTCGCATCTTTGATAATTGGTAAAGATGTTGTTTTGGGTATTATCCCAATCAAAACTAGTGATATTATTAATAAAATTATTGGATTAGATAATATAGAAGATGCTTATAGGGCGCTAAAAAAAAGATTTCTAAAAATTGTAGATTTAGCATATTTGTATCCAGGAAGTTATTTTATCACTAAAGCCGGAATAAAATCAGAAAAACCTGTAGAATTAGAACTAGAAATTGATCAATTCAAGTCAACAGTTATGGTAACAGATCTATCGGTTATTAGCCCGGCGATTAATACTGTTAAATCAAATCATAGCGAACTTGAGCAATCAGATAATCGTTTAAATATTTATCTAACAAATAAGAATAAACAACCATATGATATTGTTAAATTTTTTAATAAAGCCATTGGTAAAGATGTAATAGATAAAGTTAGTAGCGTTTTTAGAGCCAGAAAATTTATAATTAACTCGACCTCGCCTATACCCATTGTTATTGATGGGAAAATTGTTGACAAAACACCTGTAATTTTTACAACAAAACCTAAGGTCTTGAAAATAATTACAAATCGTGCTAAAA
Source organism: uncultured Candidatus Saccharibacteria bacterium (assembly GCA_964638435.1). Classification (GTDB taxonomy): domain Bacteria; phylum Patescibacteriota; class UBA1384; order JAMDBS01; family CAZXAY01; genus CAZXAY01. The sequence continues at coordinate 26,261 of CAZXAY010000010.1, forward strand.
TAGAAGTTAAGAAAAATTAAATTATTATTAATAGTAGCTGGAGGTATCAAATAACATTACGTCAAAGACTAAATAATCAAATTACCGCACCAGAAGTTTTTTTGATAAGTGAAGATGGTAGGGCATATGGTAAAGTTAGTTTGGATCAAGCTTTATTTTTGGCTTATGATAGAGGTATAGATTTGCTTGAGATAAATCCAAGTATCCAGCCACCTGTATGTAAATTACAGGATTATGGTAAGTTTTTATACGAAAGATCAAAACAAGTTCAAAAACAAAGAGCAAAACAAAAAAATTCCGAACTTAAAGAAATTAAATTAAGTATTAATATTGGAGATCATGATTTAAAAGTTAAAGAAAAAAGAGCCTTAGAATTTATTAGTTCTGGTGATAAAGTCAAGATATTCATGGTTCTAAGAGGTCGCGAGATGATGTTTAAAGATAAAGTAAAAGATGTAATGAACAGGTTTAAAGATGACATTGGTTTAGACTTTGCTGAACCAGTTAATCATCAAGGTAATCGCTTCTCGGTTATGTTAAAGAAGAAATAATACCACTAATACACAGATTTCACTAATATCACTAATCATCCGTGTAATTCGTGTAATAGAATTAGTGGAGATTAATACAATATAGGAATCATATGAAATTAAAAACAAGCAAGTCAGCAATTAAAAGAATAAAAAATATCACTCCACGTGGTAAAGTTATGGTTAGCAATATGTCGGCACAACATAGAACAACTGGTAAGTCACCACGGACTTTGCGTAATTCAGCACATAGTTATGTTGTTTCAAGCGCAAATATGAAGACAATGAAAAAATTAATCCCAGGATTATAACAAGTCTACACCTTCGCCTCTACCTAACGGGAAAAGGCAAAACTTATTAGGATTAAATCTTGATAAGAGTAAAAGAAAGGAAATCTATGAGAGTAAAACGCGGCGTAATGGTAAAAAAACGCCATAAGAACATTCTAAAACTTACTAAAGGGTTTAAACACGGTCGTAAAAAATTAATAAAGCACGCCAAAGTAGCCCTACTTAAAGCCGGAACATTTGCTTATCGCGATCGTCGTAATAAAAAACGAGATTTCCGCAGATTATGGATCGTTAGAATTAATGCAGCTGTGCGCGAATATGGTTTAACTTACTCTAAATTTATTAAACTATTATCGAACAAAAAAATCGAGCTTGATCGTAAGATTCTAGCAGATCTAGCAATGAATAATCCAGAAGAATTTAAAAAAATTGTGGAAAAAGTCCAAGTTTAACTATTAGACTTATTACGTAACAAGTCTATTCTAATCAAAAAATCACTTCTCAATAAGTTCGAAGTGATTTTTTGATCCCTAAATTGCTAAATTTATTGTGAGCTATTCAATCACTTTTTTCTAAAACTCGTCCATAAATATAAAACTATTCCTACAAACAGATATAAATCAGCCAAGTTAAAATGATTTAAGTTAAAAAAACTAAAAAAATCAATAACAAATCCATGCCAAACCCTATCGATGATATTAGATATGGCCCCTGCGATAATTAGCATAATTGACCAACGATATATAGGTTTTTTAAGATCAGAATTAAAAACTATCCAGATCATAGAAATTATTCCAATAACCAATAACCAATAACCAATAACTTGATTATTTACCCAACCAAATATTGTGCCTTTATTACTTGTAATATATGTAGAAAACCTATTAAACATTAACCATTTTAAAAATTGATCCATCAGGACCAAAACTATTGTAAATATAAATAACTGATGTTTATTAATCATTTTTTTTGTTTTTTACTACAAACAACACAAGTTAAGGCTGCAGGGAAAACCTCAAGACGATTTGCTTCTATCTGATTATCGCAAATATTACATAACCCATACTTGTTATTATCAATATTATCTAATGCTGTGGTGATATCTTTTAACAATGTTTTTACACTTAATTCCAAACCTTTATAACCTTCAAAACGTTCAACCTCTTGAGCGTTAGCTTCTTCAGTATCGCCATATTGTGGGAATTTATTTATAGCTTTTAACTCTTCTTCAACACGAGCTTTCTCGGCAAGTAGAATGCTTTTTTGTTTAGCAATATAAGCCTGATACTCAATTTTCTTAATCATAAATACCTTATTAGACTTGTTATATAATAATTTTCGATTATTTGTGTAATTTGTGTGATTTGCTTGCCACAAACTTTGTCGAGAGGTGTATTTGTAGTCTATGTCTATCATATAAAATCATACTACAAATTGCAAGTATACTAATAATCATTATAACTAATCCTGTAAATTGTCCACTTGTAATTTTACCAACCATCGAATCAACTCGCCAATGATCAACTATTAATCGTACCAGACCGTAATAAGTAAGTGTAAATAAAAATATCATTGAGGCGATTAGTTTTATTCTTGAATATATTTGATAAAACAATACAAATCCAAATAAACAAATTATGCCTTCTAATAAAGGGACGGGTACTTGACCATTAATTGCTAGCCAACTACTTGTAACAACCGACGGGTGATCTCCAGTTAAGGTGCAGCCAATTCGCCAAAAAAAGTCAGATAGTAAAAAAGCTAAAGCCAGAATATCCAAATTGTGCGCTAGATTTTTGCGAAATAATAAGAAATAGGTAATTAGTCCACCAATTAGCCCGCCAAAGGAGACTAATCCTCCTTGCCAAATATAAAAAATCTGCCACCAATTATCAAATTGATTATAATATATTACAAAAAATGTGATTCGCGAAACAACTATTCCAGTAATAAAAACTAGTAATACTTTATCTATTAATTTATCAGTGGAAACGCCTTCTCTTTTGTTAATCAAATGTATAATAATATATCCCGCAATAAATGCTAAGGATGCAAAAAATCCATAAGAATAAAAATTGATTTTACCAATGCTAAATAAAATTGGATGCATAATTTACTTATAACATATAACTTGATACTTATAACTCATTATCATTATACTTTTAATTGTAAATTTTATCAATATATGATATAGTCCTAAGAGGAGCAAAAGAACAAATGCGTGTCATAATTGAAACAATTTATGAACTATTTAAAACCATAATTTTTGTACTAATTATGGCGTTTTTATTAAGGTTCTTTATTTTTCAACCTTTTATGGTTCAGGGGATCTCGATGGAACCAAATTTTCACGATAGTCAATATCTGATTGTTGACCGCTTGTCGTATCGCATAAAAGAGCCAGTTCGTGGTGATGTGGTTGTCTTTGTTGCACCTGATCATCAAAATACTGATTATATAAAGAGAATTATTGGTTTACCCGGTGAAAAAGTTGAGATTACTGATAACAAAATATTAATAAATGATAGCCCAATTAATGAAAAATATCTTCCTAGTGACTATAAAACATTAATTAATGACAGTAACGAAGCTGATTTAATAAAAAATCTTAGTCAAGAAGAATATTTTGTGATGGGGGATAATCGCCAACATTCATTAGATTCTCGAATATTTGGTCAAATAAAAAAATCAGCCATTATAGGCCGAGCTTGGGCAGTGCTTTATCCACTAGAATATTTTGGACGAGTAGTTAAACAAAGTTATTAACTTGTTTATCTTCTACCTGATCAAACTGTTCATAAAATTGTCCTACTGCAAAAAATTCGGCAGGTGTTTCTAAACAAATTAGGTCGTCGACCTTATTTTTTAATAGTTCTAATAATTCAGTAGGTGCAACGGGAATAGCAATAATAATTGTTTTGGGATTTTGAGATTTAACAAATTCAACAGCCGCAAGAATAGTATGGCCAGTTGCAACGCCATCATCAACAATTATTACATTTTTATTTTTAATAACTAGTGGTTTTTTGCCTCGTCGATATAACTCAAGTTTTTGTTTAATTTCATCGCGCAATTTTATAATTGCGTTATCCAAGTAATCTGGAGTAATACCCATAGTGCCGATAACTTCATCATTTAATACGGGTTCGCCAGATGATGTTACTCCACCAATAGCATATTCAGGATTATTAGGGGCACTGATTTTTTTAGCTATTACAATGTCTAGTGGTAAATTTAATTTATTGGCTACAACTTTAGCACAAACTATACCGCCACGAGGCATACCTAAAACCAGGGTATCAGGTTGATTTTGATACTTTACTAGGTTTTTAGCAAGTTTTTCGCCGGCATCGGCTCTATCGTAGAACATAATCTCCTCATAAAAATTCAAAATTCAAATTTGTAACCAAATTCAAAATTCAAATGTTTTAAAAATTGGAATTTAATTAATTGACCTGCCCGACATGCCAGTCATGGCAGGCGGGTTAAAAAT
>CAZXAY010000011.1:0-29326 GCA_964638435.1 uncultured Candidatus Saccharibacteria bacterium
TCCTTCATCCGCCGGCTGGCGGATTCAGGATGACAACGCTGAAACGCGTAAGACCTAAAACTAATAGATTTGTATAATTAGTAACATTCATATATTGGTAGTTGGTTAATACAAAAACAATTTTATTTTTATATATAAGGATTTTGGAGGGGAATCCCTTTATTTAATAATCATTAATAAGTATTTATACGCCTGTATAACCTAATGGGCGGTAATTTCCGACAAATGTCGGATTAGTGGAGGAAATATGGACAAGAACAAGATGGTACTATACGTTTTATACGTACTAGTAATCGCTGCATTGGTCTATGCCCTAGTTGTAACTAAAGGTTTTGGTTTGATGAAGAAGAGTACCGATGTTAAAACTGGTAATTATCAAGCAGTATTTTTATCAAATGGTCAAGTTTATTTTGGCCGTTTAGCTGGTGTAACTAGCAGTTATGCTACTCTAGAAGATGTTTATTATCTTCAAGTTCAAAAGATTCAACCTGCTGACGAAAAATCCCAAGGTAAATTAACATTGATTAAATTGGGCAACGAATTGCATGCTCCAGTTGATATGATGAAAATCAACAAAGATCAAATCCTTTTTTACGAAAATCTAAAAGAAGAGGGTAAAGTAATGCAAGCAATTCAAAGATATAAAGAAAAAGGGCCCGATACTACATCAACCAACACAACTGATGTAAATACTCAAAAATAGTTGAATAACGCTAATAGTAGCGAATCAGAACAAATTTGCAACGAATACAAAACTCTTCTCTTATGAGAGGAGTTTTGTGATATAATAGTCTTAGTTTTATAAAAAATTAAAATGAAAAAATTCAAATTTGTAATCAATGTCTTAAATTCTCTGATGGAGTCCGATACTTCGTATCGTACCCATACGGAGTCATCGGACAAATGTTTAAAAATTGATGCATTAAAAGATTGGTTAAAAATTATTTATCCCTCGGAACTTTCTTGACCAGCGTAGCTTTAGCGAAGTTGGAAGTGAAGTGGGAAAAATTTGAGTTTTGAATTTATGTAGGTTGTTTATGAACTTAGATACCCCCATTCAATTCTTAAAGGGTGTTGGGCCTAAATTAGCACCCAAACTTAATAAACTCGGAATTAGAACTGCTGAGGATCTTATAAGCTATTACCCACGTGCGTGGCAAGATTTTAGTAAACTACAGCCTATTGCTAATCTTAGGTTGGGGGAAACAGTTGTTATTAAAGGCAAAATCATCTCAATAAATAACAATAGGACTCATAGAAAGCGAATGAACATTGTAAGCGCAATTGTAGAGGATGAAGCAGGTGATTTAATTAAGCTTGTGTGGTTTAATCAACCATTTTTAATTAATAATTTTCATGTTGGTGACCAGTGGTTTTTTTACGGTAGGGTAGAGTATAATTGGCAACAAAAAGAAAAAACCATCCACTCCCCTATTTACGAAAAAAATTCTCAGATCCTTCCGATTTACGCGGAAACACAAGGTCTAACTAGTAAATATTTGCGCCGCTTAATTAAAAATTTACTCACTTCCCTATCTATCCCCGACTTTTTGCCAGTAAATGTTATCAATAATGAGAAATTATTAAGTCACGAGGATGCGATTAAAGAAGTCCATTTTCCTACTAATAATGATCTACTCGCCCGTGCTAAGTATCGCCTTGCCTTTAACGAGATATTTTTAATTGTATTAAAGATGCGTCTTTCCAAACTTGAGATACAAAATCAAGGCGCCCCAGAGATCAATATTAATAAAGATTTGCTTGTAAAATTTACTAAATCATTGCCTTACCAATTAACAAACGCACAGCGCAAGGCTAGTTGGGAGATAATTCAAGATATGAATAGATCTTATCCAATGAATCGCTTATTAAATGGCGATGTAGGGTCTGGCAAGACTATTGTAGCTTTAATGGCAGCATTAAACTGTGTCAATGGTTCCCATCAGGTTGCTTGGATGGCCCCAACAGAGATTTTAGCCAACCAACACTATGAAACGACATGTAAGTTATTAAAAGATTTTGGTGTTAAAATAAGTCTAGTGACAAGTAACAAAGTTGTAAGCAACATGGATGGAATAACCAATAACCAAGATACAATAACCAAACAAATACCAAACTCTAAACCAAAAATTCAAAATAAAACCAAAATCGAAAATCATTCCCTCGAAAATACTCGGGATAAAAAATCTAAAATCATAAATTCTGACATAGTAATCGGTACTCACGCAATTATTCAGGAGGGGATAAGTTTTCCCAATCTTGGTTTGGTAATTGTTGATGAGCAACACCGCTTTGGTGTCTCCCAGCGTGCTACGCTCGCTGGACGCAGACTAACTCAGACTGAAACGCAAACCAACGCAAAAGATGAATTCTTATATAAGGAGTTAAGTTTTGAAATAAGAAAATGCATTTTTAAGGTTAAAACAGTGCTTGGTTTAGGGCAAAAAGAAAATATTTATCGAAAGGCTTTGGAAGAAGAATTTAAAATCAATAAAATTTCTTTTGAAAAAGAAAAATCAGTAGATATTTTGTATAATAACAAAAAAATTGGGGTATATAGACCAGATTTTGTTATAGACAATAAAATTATATTAGAATTAAAATCACTTCCATTTATAGGAAAAATTGAAAATAGACAGGTTTGGCAATATTTAAAAGGATCAAAATATGAAATAGCTATATTAGTTAATTTTGGTGGTAATGATTTAGAAATTCAACGGATTGTATATGATAATCTGCGTCAGTCTGAAACAAGTCTGAGTAAGTCTGCAAAAAGTGTTCCTCACTTTTTGAGTATGACAGCCACACCTATTCCTCGAACGTTAGCTCTTTCAATTTACGGTGATTTGGATATTTCGGTGCTTGATGAGATGCCAGCAGGTAGAAAATCTATCATTACTCGTCTGGTTGACCCCACCAATCGTCAAAAAGCCTATAATTTTGTTAATGATCAGGTTAAATTAGGGAAGCAGGTTTTCGTAATTTGCCCTCTTATTGAAGAAAAAACCAAAAACCAAAAACCAAAAACCAAACCCCTCGACCTCGCTCGGGGCAGGCAAACATCAAATTCCAAATTCCAAATTCAAAACTTGTTTGATATCGAAAGAAAGTCAGTAAAAGCTGAGTATGAAAGACTGTCCAAACAGATATTCCCAGAATTAATAATTGGTATTTTGCACGGTAAACTAAAATCACAAGAAAAAGAGGAGGTAATGCAAAAATTTGTAAATAACAAGATCAATATACTAGTATCTACGTCGGTAGTCGAAGTTGGTGTTGATATTCCCAATGCTACTGTAATGATGATTGAAGATGCTGATAGGTTTGGATTAGCACAATTACATCAGTTTAGAGGTCGTGTAGGTCGTGGCGAGCATCAATCGTATTGTCTACTCTTTTCTAATAGTCTATCACCAGAAACCAATAATCGCTTAAAAGTACTGGTTGATTGCTCAGATGGGTTTAAACTTGCACAAAAGGATTTAGAAATTCGTGGTCCTGGTGAATTGGTCGGTGTAAATCAATCGGGCTTACCAGATTTGAAGATGGCTTCATTAACTGATATAATTATTATAAATCAAGCTCGTCAGGCGGTTAATGATATAATCAAAGTTGGCATAAATAAATTCCCTTTACTTAAAGCTAAATTAATAGAATTTATCACAATTAAACACTTTGAATAGAATTGTTATGGTTAATGAATGTTACATAACTAATATTAACTAATATTAACATGGTTAAACTTATGTTCGACAAATATCGTTTATATATTGGGTTGGGGCTAATTATTGCAGTCTTTGTAGGTACTGGAGCATTGCTTTGGCAACGTTCAAATTACCAAGGCAGCTTAAATGATGAGTTAATAGCCAAAGATGTTGAGATTAATAATTTAAAAAAAGAGAATCAGGATTTAAAGGATAAGCTCAGTAGTTTTAGTCAAGCTGAATCTGGTCAAGTCGCCGGGTCTACATCCAGCAATAGCTTATCTGGAGCAAATAATACTTCCACAAAAACATCTAGCAAAACCTCCGCAAGTAGTGTTACTACAAAATCAAGTTTAATCAATATTAATACTGCTAATAAGTCAGAATTAGATAAACTCCCTGGAGTAGGTGCAACACGTGCCCAAGCCATCATCGATTATCGTAATACTAATGGCAGTTTTCAGAAACCAGAAGATATCATGAAGGTTAAAGGTATAGGCCAAGCTACCTATGATAAGATGAAAGGGATGATTGAGATATAGTTATTGACTATAAGTAATCATAAACGTATAATATCAATGTATTGTATGGGCGAGTGGCGGAACTGGTAAAACGTCCCGATGATGTGGCGCGGTGGTGAAACCCCAGTACTAGAGCAAAGCTCAATACGGGGCAGGTTGGTATATTTACCCCGTACTAATTTGCTGGAGTGGCGGAATTGGTATACGCGCATGGCTTAGGACCATGTGGGATAAAACCCGTGGAGGTTCGAGTCCTCTCTCCAGCACCAGCAAATTTAGTTCGGGGCACGCTAGACTTAGGATCTAGTGCCGCAAGGCGTGAGAGTTCGACTCTCTCCCGCGCCACCAAATCTATCGGGATGGGATAAAACCCGTGAAGGTTCGATTCCTTTCTCGCCCACCATAATATGAAAAAGAATATTGTAGCTATAGGCGGTGGAACAGGTCTTGCAACTCTTTTAAAAGGTTTAAAGGATTATGGTTTAAATATTTCTGCAATAGTTACAATGACTGATGATGGTATGTCTAGTGGCAGATTAAGAAAAACTTTTAATGTCCTACCTCCAGGAGATATCAGAAAGACCATTGTAGCATTAGCTGAGAAAGAAGATTTAGTAAAATCTTTGTTTGAATACCGTTTTCGTCGTGGTAAAGGTTTAGCTGGTCATAGTCTAGGTAATTTATTAATCATTGCGCTGGAAAAAATTACTGGTAGTTTTAGTCAAGCTATAGCTAGCGCGTCAGAGATTTTAAAAACAAAAGGTAAAGTTATACCATCGACTTATAATAATGCTAATATTATAAGTACACATAAAAGCGGAAAAATTATTAAAGGTGAGAGAAAAGCTTTTAATCGCGGGCTAGTTGATCCAATAATATCTATAAAGCTTGATAATAATAGTATTAAGGCAAATCCCGAGGCAATCGATGCTATTAAAAATGCGCACGTAATATTAATCGGGCCTGGTAGTTTGTGGACTTCAATCATCCCAAACTTGCTAATCCAAGAAATTACCCAAGCAGTTGTTAATAACAAATTAGCTCAAAAAATATATATCTGTAATGTTTCAACCGAACGTGGCGAAACTCAAGGTTATTCAGTAACTAATCATGTTGAGACCTTAATTAAACATAGTCATAAGAATATTATTAATTTTGTATTGGTTAATAATAAAGCAAAAAGAACAACTAAAAAATTTGCTAAATTAGGCGAAGTTCATAATATTATTACAGACTTAGATCGAATTAACTCTTACAAAATAATAAACAAAAATATTATATCAGAGCAAAATCCGCTTTTTCATGATAGTAAAAAACTAGCCAAAGTTATATGGGAGATTATTAATGAATAATAACCACAAAATAGATGATAAATATGATGAATATGCTGATGATAGAGCCATTAGACGAGATGAAAAGAAAAAACCTAAAATGCCTGTTGAAAGCGCATTTTTAAAGCAAATTCCTAAAATACAAAAACAAAGATATGATGAAAAATATCACCCCTCGACTTCGCTCCCTCGGACATACTCCCTCGAAAATACTCAGGACAAGTTGGGACAGGTCGGGGCAGGCAAATACACAAATTCCACAGATATCACAAATAACCTAGATAAACTGGAGAAGAAATGAGGAAAATAGTTGTAATATTGGGGCCAACTGCATCTGGCAAGACCGATTTAGTAAAAAAACTAATTACTAAATATAATGGTGAGGTGATTTCTGCTGACAGTCGGCAGATTTTTAAATATATGGATATTGGCACTGGTAAGGATAAAAGTTTTTTTCAGCATATGATTGACATCCGTGAACCGAACGAAGAATATTCGGTAGCAGAGTATCAAAAAGAAGTTTATAAAATTATCTATGACATATTTTCCCGAGGCAAAACACCATTTTTAGTTGGTGGATCAATGCTATATATTGATGCGGTGCTAGAAGGGTTCGAATTCCCGTGTGAGAGTAGAGAGCTGAGAGATGAGATAGAGAAAGAAACAACAGTAAAAATATATAATAAGCTCAATAAAATTGATCCAATATCTGCTGAGAAAAATAAACTCAACCGCCGGAGATTAATCAGGGCATTGGAGGTATATTTATTAAATTCACGTTCGCAAAGTGAATACAGAAAAATCAAGCCAAATTTCGAGTATTTATTAATAGGAATCGATGTTCCTAGACAAGAACTTTATCAAAGGATTGATGATCGAGTAGATGCTCGTATTAATGAGGGGATGATTGAAGAAGTTGAGAATTTGTTAAAAATGGGTGTTACTCACAAGAGACTTCAAAGCTTTGGTCTTGAGTATCGTTATATCTCAGAATATCTCAAAACTAAAAACGAAAAACTAAAAACCACAACTCAAAACTTAAAGTTAAATACAGAATTGGAAAAAATTAAACAAGAGACAATACAAAAACTTAAATACAAGATTCATGCCTTTGCTCGTCGTCAACTTACTTGGTGGCGTCGTAATAAAAATATAAACTGGATTAGTTCTCAATCCGACGGCTGGCGGAAGGCCGAAAAACTTATTAGTAAATATCTTATCTCTTGACAAAACTCTAAAAATATATTACTTTTAGGTGCTAATGTAATCGGCATCTTGATTACAGTGGTTTAACATAAATATTTCTTGAAAGGGTGTGATTGTTGTGAAGATGTGGGAATATAAGATTTCCATTAATCTGGATGCATGCAAAAAGGTTTTTGAACTCCTTTATGTGTCATTCCTGATACTATTTCTTCTGGTATCTATCTTGGCAGTTCTTGTTGGTTGCAGCGGTGGCGGTAGTGGTAGTGGAGCCACCGGGAGTTCTTTACCTCAAACCCAAACATACCAACTGATTGCTGAATCTCTTTATGGCGGCACCAGATTAAATACTGCAGCCATTTACGCCAATGATACTTTGGTTGTGACTAATGGTTATTATACCAGCCAGCTCACAATAAATTCGCAAGTCTGTATCCGACCACAGGATCAAGTGAATTACCAAAACAACAACTATCAGGTCGATCTCTATTCCCTTGACGGAGGGTCTGATCTCCCCATGACCGGTCCTGAAGTTACCATTATTATGTCAGGGAATCGACGAATCGATTTCCGATACTCACATATACCTACGCCTCCTTGACTTCCAACTCCAAACCAAAAAGCAGAGCGTCCTCCGACTAACCGCCAAATTCTGGCGGGACAAACTCAGGGCGCTTTTTAAATACCCAGACTCTTGACAAGAATTGTAGCTAAGATTATATTAAAGCTAGATATTGCTGATGGTGCCAAAATATCTTTTCTACACAGGTGGAAGGGATTAATAAAATCAGCAACACTCAAGAGTATGGGTATATACCTATGCTTGCCAATTTATCACAGGCTCTGATTACTTTTGACCTGTGACCAATGTCTGCAAGACAAAAATTGCATTTATTAGATATATAATTATATCTTAATTAAGGCGGGACTAAAATCAGGAGATTTATGGATCTTAGACGTAAGTTGAGGTTCATCTTTACAAGTCAATTAATACTGGCCGGTTTTTTAATTATTTTATCGTTTTATAATTTTAATCAAAATAACGTTTCTAATATTAATAATGCTGTAATTGCCAACAATACACCATCAGATAACACGGTTGATAATAATAAAGTAGAAAAATCTATTGATATTAATGGTCAATCAATTGATGCTAAAAGTGCAAAATTAGTAGACTCATCCGTTAATAATTTAAAAAAAGAATTAGTAATTAATAAAACTTTAAATAATATAGATAGCCCAAATCCAAAAATTGATCAAATTAATAATACCACTTTGGTTACTAGTCAGCAAACAAATAATTATTTAACTTCTAACAATCAAAACCCAGATAACCAAAACTCTAAAACATCAGTTTCTGATGAGGAGGTGATCTACCATCTGAATGCGGCTAACCCCAATCCATATATTAGCAGTAATAGCGGAGAGGATTTTACTCTAGAACAAGGTGGTAGTTTAACTATTACCTTTTATGTTAAAAATTATAATAGTAATGCTAATGCAGGGGATAGCTATATTGACTATAGCTATTCATCTGGTTTAAGTAGTGATAGTCCCACAACCCCAACTGGTTTATCGGGTGGTTGGCAGTTATATGGTCCAAGTCGTCCATACCCTGATGATCATGTTTGGGACAAAAATAGAAATTTCATTTTGGCCCCTTATAATTTATATAGTTTTAATACTGCAAGTTTTCCATATTCATCAAGTCAAAAAACATTTACAGCTACTTTTAGAGCTAAATCAGGGTACTCTGGCAGTCAATGGATAAAATTTAGAATTGCGATGAAAAAATCTGATAATAGTGGGGATTATTTTCGTTATCCACCATCTTCTACACCTACTACTGATCAACAAGGGTATAATGTTTTTGTAATAAATGGATCGATTTACCAAAACCCATATTTAGATAAAACTCAAACAACTTGTACTAATGGTAAATATGAAATTGGTGATACTTTCTCTTGTAGTTATCGCGTGACTAATCCAAATAATAGTAGTGTAACAATAGGCCTTGGTGCTAGTATACGAAAAATTGGTACTAGTGGTGATGGTTTAAGCGATACATCTAATGATAAAACAGTCACCATTAACGCCAATGCAACTACAACGGTTTATAGAAATTATAAAATTCCTAGTGGTGCGCAGTATGGTGATAATGAATATATACTGGCTATTTGGTCTGGTTGGCCTGGTTCTAGTACAAAAATTGATCAAATCAATAACTGGAAATCCGGTATCAACATTAATCATCGACCAACTCTTTCTGATCAAACAATCGAACCATTAGGATCAAAGAATTTAAGTTCCAATCTAACTTTTCGAGTTAAGTATACTGATTTAGATGACGAAGCACCAACTGTGAAAAATATTACTGTTGGTGGCAACACTTATCCGATGAATCAAACAGATTGGCCGTTTGATTGGCACTATAATGATGGAATGAGATATGATAAAAGTTTAAGTGCTTCAAGTTTGGGGCGTGGTACTTTTTTAATCAGCTATGCATTTACTGATGGCAATTTTTCTAATACAACTCTCAGCGATTCTGTAACCATCGAGAATCGCCCGCCAACTGATCCTTACTGGGGTTCTAGCGCGGTTAATGGTAATGGAGCTAATTTATCTTGGTGGGCAGCTAGTGACCCAGATGGTGATAGCATTACTTATAAAGTGTACTATGGTACAAATCAAAATAATTTGAATATTTATTCTGGGTGCAATGGGATAACTGCTACAACTTGTAGTATGAGTAATCTATTATATAGTCAGAAATATTATTGGCGGGTTGATGCAGTTGATTCATACAATTCGGCCACAACTTCAAGTAAAGAAATATGGAATTTTACAACTCCCGCGCCTCCCAGAGGTGATTTAGAAGTGATCGCGCAAAATGTTAGCTATGGTTTGGCTACTGTTCCAGGGAGTAATGCCATAATTAAACTGTATAAATCAGATGGGGCCCTGGCAGGTACTGACGATCAAATTGATAATGTTAACGGTAAAGCTAGAGCTTATTTTGCTAATCTTGATATAGGAAACTATTATGTGGATGTAATACATACTGGTAGTCCTTGGGGATGGGAGAATTGGGGTCAAAGCAATAATTTTTCTGTTACTGCCCGATCGGATAATAGTTACATTTTTACTCGTCAAGAACCTACTGTTAAGGATATAAGTTTTACTAGTGTCAGCAATGGTGGAGTTTTGGATATAGATCACCCTCTTACTTTGGGCCAAAGCGCCAAAGCCGTGATTATAATAAAAAACAATCAGAGCAATGATTTATCTAATATTTGGGCTAAAGTTCGCGTAGGTCCCACGCAGGGTAATTTTGATACTTCTGGCGACTCAGCTAAATTTTCCTTATCTGCAAATCAAGAAAAAACTTTTGAGGTGACGTTTACACCCACGATAGTAGGAACTTTTGGTAGAGATGTTGGTCTTTACCACGATGGTACCACCTATGGTTTAATTGATGGGTGGTCGTGGTTTAGTGGGGCATTCAAAGTAGTCCAACCATCTGCTCGGGTTACTCAAGTTCGCACTATTGATTCCAATGGTAACGAAAGATCAGTTTTTAACCCCAATGAGTTTATGACATTTAGAATTTATACAGATCATGGCGAAGACCCTATCACTGCATACTGGCGTAGTTACACAAGTATCGGCAGTTCATATTTACCATTAACTCATGTGCAGACTATTACTGGAGCATCAAACCAAACTTCTTTTGATTGGCAAACTTGGTTAGTAAATATTATTGCGGGAACATATAATTTTACAGGTGAGGTGAATGGTACAACAAGTACTGTTGAATATCGCATCAATCAAGCCCCTTACTCATTTAATAATATTAGCCCAACTAACGATGCACAAAGCCAAAACGTTTCAACAACTATTAGTTGGCAAAGAGCCAATGATCGAGATGGAGATAATATCATCTATGATATTTATCGCGGTACTGATGAAAATAATCTTTCTAAAGTTGCTTTTGTAGATCAAACAAGCGTAGGAGTAAACCCATCTTATGAGTTTCAATATTTATCAAATGATACTAATTATTGGTGGCAAGTTAAGGCCGTAGACAGTTATGGATTATTTTCCCAAAGTGAAAAATGGAAATTTAAGACTATCAACCAACTAAAGATAGAGAACTTGGGACTGACAAATTATGAAGGTGGTGCTGAATCTAACAATATTAGTATAGATGTAGTACAAGATAGAAGTATTAGAGTAAAAACAAATCAAGCGGCCTTGATAAAATTTAATAATACTGAATTTGTACCGGTAGCTAACCAAGAAAATACATATGAATGTTTATTATCAAAAAGCGATATTAGTAAATGGGGTAAATCAGATACTGGTGATTTAAATGTTCTCCCAATTACTGCAACCTCATTGGTAAATGCCAATATGCAAATTACTAAAAATTTGGAAATTATGGCAAGAGATTTATCATTTTTGGAGGTTTCAGAAATAGTCGTTGGAGCCGAGAGTAGTTATAATTATATCTTAGTTCGTAAACCGGGGTTAATAAGTGAATTGTCACAATTAATTAAGAGCGGTTCTGTGCAGCTAGAAAATCAATATTTGACTAATCCAAAAACAGGATTACAATTTTTGGGTAAACTTAGTGATGGAAGTGAAATTTACGCAAGATTTTTTAGATATGAGGAGAAAATTGGTAATGTAGTAAAATATAGTGCAAAAACTTTTGAACTTTCAATCTTTCCGAAAAATACTTTTTATCATAACTCCTTAATTTATGATACCAATATAAACAAATGGTTATATGCATCACGCACAAACAGACCCAGTAATTGGGATTATTTAACACGTGCTCAAAAAGATAGTTTTATGAATGTTGAAAGAGCCGAGTATCCATACAAGAAAGTGATTGATTTATCCAAGGCAAAGAAAATTGGAATAATTTCAGAGAACACAAATAGATTGGAGTATTTTGATATTCTAATGCAAAGTGATGATGCAATCGCAGTTAAGGTACCCGAAATGACTCAAGGGATGCTTGATGACATAGAGAATAATAGAAATATCGGCAATGCTGTTAATTGGGTCGCTGATAGCATCGAAAAAGAAATAGTTCCAAATAGAATCGGTCTGCCTAAAGAAGGGATAACCGCAACTCGACCAGCACAGAGTTTATACAATAAAATTAGAAATAGTGATTCTTGGACACAAAGATTATCTGGAGAATTTTTGTCAGTAAAATTTGTAGGAGAAATTGGGTTGGGCACAGTGACATATGTTGCATTGAGTGCCGCAGATATTTTATCTTCGGCTAAAGGTGATTCTTGGTCAAGAATCTCTAGATCTGTCGGCGAAGGTTTTGTATGTTCTGCAGGAGGCGCATTATTAGGAGGTCTTGTCGCAGTAGCTTTGGTGCCTGAAAGTTTTGGTGGTAGTCTTTTAGTGTTCGCCGCTACGGCAGCTGGTTGTGGTGGCGCGGTATATATTGCAGGTGAGCCGGCAGGAGATTTGACCCAAAGCATATATAGAATGACTTTTCAGGGAAGGGATCTCGAGTGGTCATTTAATAGCATGGATACTCGATTATATGATGAATTATCCCGGGATAGTACCGTTCTAGAGCAAACGAGTGATTATATCAAATTCAGTTGGGCAGACCCAGATACAAATTTGATACATGTAGTTTATTATCGACCAAAAATAAAGGGACCAGATGCATTTGTATTTGATAATGGATCAATAATAACTAATCCTGAACTACCACTTGAAACACATTTAATCAAAGTTAATGATCGCGAATTTTATATTAAAACTTTAAAAGGATGGGATAAAGTTTATGTTGCAAATAACGGAGATTATGTGAGAACTAGTGCTTCTCCACCATTAAATGCAAGCGAATATATATTAAGCAATAAGCCTACTCAGACAAAAATAGGCCCCGGTCAACCTTCGTATCATTATTTTATGGTTAATAATTTTAATAAAAGTAATAATAATGAATACAGTGTAGATATTGACAGATCAAAATTACCGAATGGCTGGACTGCTCAGGTAGATTATGCAAATTTTTCATTGGGAGCTTATGAAAGTAAAATAATCAAATTGACTGTAACACCACCGTCAAATGTTTCTAATATAGAAACTGGTAAAGTTAGGGTTACGGTTGTAGAAAAGGTTTGCAACCCACCAATACCAACATGTAGTTTTAATTCTTTTTTTCCTATGGAATTTATTACCCAAGATGATCCACCACCTACTATTACTTCTAATAATGGTAAAGATATTATAACTAATAATCCACACTATATTTTGAATGGTACGTCGATAAGTGTCTACAATCAGGTATTGGTAAATAATTCTGAATCAGATGTAAATTATATAAAAACTACTGAGACCTGGAATTATACGACCAATCTATCGGAAGGAGAAAACATTATTTCAGTGACTGGTAAAACATCTACTGGGGTTATATCCGATACTGCGTCTACAATAAAAATAACTTTGGATACTATCGCGCCTTCGGTATCATCTAGCAGCCAAAGTGGCACCTATAATATTGCTAGAAAAATCAATTTATTATCCGACGAGTCTGAAGCTAGTATCTATTACACAACTGATGGTAGCACCCCAACAGAAAATTTAGCGAAATATTCTCATGAGATAGAAATAGCCAAATCTACTATAATAAAATATATAGCAATGGACATAGCTGGTAACAAGAGCGAAGTTAGCACTCTAAATATCAACATCAACACTTACCAAGTTCAGTTGCCATCAAAATGGAAAATGTTTTCTGTAAACTGTGAGATTACAGATTTATCTATTTTTAATAATATCGATATTCGTAGGTTTAATCATACAACTGGGTTATATGAAGTAGTAACTGACAAATTAGTGCCAGGTGAAGGTTATTGGATTAAAACTA
Organism: uncultured Candidatus Saccharibacteria bacterium; assembly: GCA_964638435.1. Taxonomy (GTDB): domain Bacteria; phylum Patescibacteriota; class UBA1384; order JAMDBS01; family CAZXAY01; genus CAZXAY01. The sequence goes on from CAZXAY010000011.1 coordinate 13,676, forward strand.
CTAGTGATCTCGAGCTTGATTTGCCAATCGGGGATTTTGATCCAACCCAGTCCGTTGCGTATAACCAAGGTTTTGGACTAGTAAGTGGATATTTCCTGAAGTACTCAGACCAACTCAAATTTAATGATGGTACCACGACCAAAAACTTATCCGAAGCCATTAATGCTGGCTGGCTTAAATACATGGCTTATTACTATGATAATGATACCTACAATGGACTAGATTTAAGATCAATAACTTCAAATGATGTTTTGGGTCGGAGCTTTTGGTTAAGATATTATAAACCGATTACTATTAGTTTCAATGGGTCCTGGCAAAATCCACCTCAACGATTAATCTCCGAAATTCCCAAACTACTGTAATAATTGTTATAATAACCACAGGCTGTTTGACTTATAATTTAATATCTGATATGTTATAGTGTATTTAGGAGTATTATATATTCCTTGCACATTAAAAAATCCCTTCATTTTAAGGAGAAGGGATTTTTTTCATAAATTTGTCCATATTTTTCTTTTTTAACCTTTAATAAGATGTAAATATGGAAAGTCGAATTTATTATTTTAATTCCGACTTTCCTGTAATCTTAATAAAGGAGCGTGGAATAATTGTCAGAAAAAAGATATATTTTTCGGCGATGTAGCGATGTAAATTTGAGTAAATATGCCTTGGCATACAAAAAAATGTTACAAATTGCCCATCAGTACACTAACAATAATTTTTTTGGGAATTTGCTATATAAAGTTGATCAGGTTGAGAATCAAATTATTGCAATCTGTACTTCTCATGGAAGCATTTTACAACACTTAACATGTGATGAGCTAGTAATAATGATGATAACAATAGTTGATGATTGTTGTTATATTGATTATACATCTCAAAATGGACATCAACCTACTTCTGAACTACCAGGGTGGCTAGAAATATTACTCAATTTTCCCGAGTATCCATTTATTAAGCATGACCATAATTGCAAGGATACTAGCGGATTATTAATAACTGATGAAGAAAAGCAGATTGGCAGTATAGACTTGGGCTACCAAGCAATAAATACTATTAATCGAGTTATTAATAACCATCCAAATGAACAACTAACAAAAATAGAAATAATTTTAAAAAATCATGGTCGGTTGATAATTGCCAGATCAATTGACGAGGTTTTGTTAATATCATATGACTAATAATTACTCAACCAACAACAGAATAACCCTAAACTCCGAATCACTTCGAGAAAAATTTCCCGAGGTATATTCGGAGTTATTTTCTTGTTCATCGGTAGTTTGTTCTGTCTCGCGTGAGTTTACTTGGTCTGGAGAATATGCTGAGATGTTTGGGGGTATGAATATTATGCAAAAAATACCTTCCCGAGTATTTGTGGGGCTTGAGCCAACAAGCATTCCCGAAATTAAAATTGGTTTATTTAAATCATTTATTCCTAATCAAAGCAAATTTATTAATAGTGTTTTTAATAACGTAGCCGAAGAAGAGATTTGTAATTTTATTAAAAAAGAAATATTACCCCAGTTCAGCTACAACGGTCATCCTAAAGGATTTAACATTCATTTGTTAACAGAATTGCCCTTAGAAATTGGACTCGGTAGTGTTGGTTCTATTGCTGCGGCATTAGCAGGTGCATTATATGTATATTTTTCTCAAGTCGAACCAGAAACTATTAAATTATGGTCAAAAAAGTCAACTCAGGATTTAATCAATGATAATAACTTAAAATTTCAAGAAATCCACCGACTTGCTTGGAAAATTGAGACTGTTTTAGACTTATTCCCAGTTTCTGGTGTTAGGTCCTTTACATCACTAATTGATGGTGATTATCCAATTATTTATTTTACTAAAAAAGATTCCAAAAAACAGGATGACATTAATGATTTAATGGCTTATACTGATTTATCAAATATTGACCAAACCAAATATTGGGCTTTTAGGATGGGAGAATTATTTAATTTTAAAAGTTTAATCCAATGGCCAGTTGATTTTGGTTTAATTTTCTCGGGCGAGGTAAGAATTAGCGGCAATATCATCCGTTCTATAACGAACACTGAAAAAGTTTTTGAAGATACTACTAGTTATATCAATCAAGAGTTTAAAAAATATTTTGAGGGTTGTCATGATGATGATTTACCATTTTTTATCAAAATCAGTCAAGAAGAAAAAGGCCGTGGCCTCTGGAATCGTTATATGATGACTTTATCAGTCGCTTCCATGATGATGCTTAAAGGTTTTAAAGATTTATTTTCTACTGGAGAATCTGATAGATCATTTTTTAGAGCTATTGATTTAGGCCATAGTATTTTAAAAATGCTTGATGTCTCTACCCCAACCATTGATTTTATTCGTTCATATATATATCGAGTTGGTCGCGAAAATTTTGATGATCCTAAAAAAATAGCTGTTAAATTAACAGGGGCGGGTAAAGGTGGAGATGTTTTATTTGCCGTACCTTACGGAATTTTTCGCAATAATATTGAGGAAATAATCGAGGGTTTAAAGAAAGAGACCAAAAAAGATATTTCATTAGATTATGCCTCATGGATTGATGGTTATGGTAGTGAAGGGTTAATTGTTGAACAACACCTGGATAAAAAAATCTTTTCCCAATATTTATTAGAAGGAATTTATAAACTCAAGCATCTTAATAAACAAGCCTATTATCATAGCGAATTAATGCCAAAAAATGAATTAAATAAAATTAAAAATGAGGTTGATGTAATTATTGATACTGAGGAAGAAGAAATCTATGTCAAGGGGCATCGTTTAACATCACAAGATATTCATTCGGCTTCTACAACTATTAGAATTGTGCGAATATTACTTGATAATTTTGGTAAAACTATTTCTAATAGCGAATTACCAGAATCTTCATATAGCTCTGATCGTAATGAATTTCAAGGAAAAATTGTTTCGCCTTTAATAAAAGCTATTGAGAAATATGCAGGCAAAAATCTCGATTTTGTAGTAAAAGGCGGATTAACTGAGTTCAAGACAGGAATATTAAACGGTCATGTAGAAATTTATGTAATTGAAGAATGATAAATCATCAATTGTTTTAAGTGGCCATGATGCATTAAGAGGCAGTAGAAAATTAGTCTATTTGTTTCTCCCCGAGCGGGGCATCTCAACCAACTTTAATAAAAAACAACGGGTATATAAAAACGAGCCCGTTGTTTTTATGTTTTCTATTTTTGTGATAATGCGTCCTAGACGTGTCTAATTTTATCCATATTATTCATAATTATAAACCATTACTATTGAATTAGAAAAAGAAAAAAGAACATTAATAATATGCGGAGGTGATTGTGACACAAATAAATTATAACACCCTTCGACTGTAAATTTGATGGAAAGGAGTTAACTAAAATGGCAGATAATAAGCCGATTGTTGCTACTCATGAGCCTAGCCAAAGAGGCGTAACGATCACTTGCAGCGGTAAACAAATTCATTATCAGCCTGACGACCGCGTCAAGGTTTTTGATCAGGGTGATAAGTACCTTGCCACCTGCTGTGATGGATCAAAATGGTCAGCCCACCTTCCCAAAGAAACCACTGCAGTAAGCGAGTGGAGAAAATAACTTTTTAGTGATCATGACGGCTAAGGGGACCACTGGGTACCTCTTGGCTGTCTCCGATAAGACTTTAATTTATTCCTTCATACGTCTTCTTTTTCATTCCATATTCTTCACATAAGTTGGTTGGTATGATTAGTTTAGAATTCCAATCGGAGGTAAATTAAAATGTTAATAGATCCAAGGTTATATCATCGCGATGTTTACGATCCAAAGTCAAGAACCATGGGGACTGGTCCTTATGGATCTTGTGTGATTGATTGTAATTGTGGTATTTGTCTCTTTCGACCCAAAAATGATTCTCGGATCATTGGTCCTTGTGGAAATGTTGAAATAAGAAAATCAGTTTGCAGCGAATGTTTTGGCAAAAACAAATGGCAGCTCGATGAATCTTTATGCCGAAGATTCTAAAAGTTATCGTATGATAAGTAATAAAAGGAGGTGAAAAGTGATGTCATACGGAAGTTATGGTTCCAATCACGGTCGCAGTGGTAGCGAAGTCCAGATGCTAGCCGAAAGACAGGCTCAGGAATTGCAGCGTCAGATCGACTGCCAGATTCCAGGGGCCCAACTCACAGGGTTTGATATCCACGGAAAAGTCGGACCGCATCAAGACGACTACGGCAAAATTGCCCGTGTCAAAATCAAGCCTTTCTAATCAAACACAACAACATCACCAGGGAGCCAAAAATTTTGGCTCCTCTTTTTTATTATTTTCTGATACAATATTATTAGATATTATTCGTTATAATTAGTTATTAATTAGTGAGATACAATGTTAGCACGTGTTAATTCAATGAGTGTTGTTGGTTTAGAAGCTTCACCAGTTGAGGTCGAAGTTGATATTGGTCAAGGTTTACCAGCACTAAACATTGTTGGTTTACCAGATAAAGCTGTAGAGGAATCTAAAGAACGTGTGCGATCAGCTATTAAGAACTCTGATGCCAAATTTCCGATGAGCCGAATTACCGTCAATCTTGCCCCTGCTGATATCAAAAAAGCCGGTCCAGCTTATGATTTGCCGATTGCAGTTGGGATACTGCTAGCTGACGATCAATTGCCAAATTTGGTTAGTGATCAAAAAGATAAAATAAAACTAGATCAAGAGGCGATTTTTGTCGGAGAACTTTCTTTAGATGGTCGTTTGCGTCATATTAATGGTATATTGCCCATTACAATCTTTGCTAAAGAAAAAGGGTACAAAAATATTTTTTTGCCAGAGGTTAATGCTCCAGAAGCTTCGTTAATCGAAGGTATTAAAGTCACGCCCGTAAAAGATTTAAAGCAATTAATCTTGCATTTTAAAGGTGAAAAAAATATTAAGCCATACACGCGATCATACGATTTTGAATTTGATAACCCGGTTTTTGCCGATGACTTTGCTTACGTTAAAGGTCAAGAGACTGCTAAACGGGCTTTGGAGATTGCTGCTGCTGGAGCTCATAATGTCTTGATGAGTGGTCCTCCAGGGTCGGGTAAAACCTTGCTGGCTAAAAGTTTACCATCAATTTTGCCTAAATTGAGCCGAGAAGAAATTTTAGAAGTTACTAAAATTTATTCAATCGCTGGCGCCCTGCCACCAGATACTCCTCTTATTAGTCAACGACCTTTTCGATCGCCACATCACACAGCAAGTCATATTGCTTTAGTCGGAGGCGGTGCCTGGCCTAAACCAGGCGAAATTACTTTGTCTCATCGTGGAGTTTTATTTTTAGACGAATTTCCAGAGTTTCCCCGTAGTGTGTTAGAAAGTTTACGCCAACCATTAGAAGATGGGATAGTGACAGTTTCGCGCGCTCAATCATCTTTAACTTTTCCGGCTCAATTTATTTTGATTGCTGCACAAAATCCTTGCCCTTGTGGTTATATCACTGATCCACAAAAACAATGTATTTGTACTCCAACGCAAATATTGCGCTATCAAAAACGTGTTTCGGGACCGCTACTAGATAGGATTGACCTGCATGTTGAGGTTAATCGAGTAAAATACGATAAACTTGCTGGTGATGAATTAGCCGAAAAATCATCAATTGTAAGGCTAAGAGTTGAAAAAGCTCGTCAGCATCAAGGCCGACGTTTTAGTAAAATTAATAAATCACGCAAGCAGTCAGTTTTAACTAATAGTGAAATGAGTCCTCAACTCATTAAAGAGTTCTGTGTAATTGATAATCAAACTCAAGAATTATTAAAAAATGCTGTTGTACAGTATAATTTATCTGCTCGCTCATACCATCGGATTTTAAAAATAGCCCGCACTATTGCAGACCTAGCCGATTCTGATAATATTGAGTTAGGTCATTTGGCTGAAGCTATTCAATATAGACCTAAAGAGAACAAATACTGACCACAAATACACCTGTCTCGACTCGAGCCAGGGCGGGCAGATTTCGCTAATAACACTAATAGGAAAAATCATGACAGAAAAGATTAGATTACAAAAATTTATGAGTCAGGCTGGGGTTGCGTCACGAAGAAAGGCTGAAGAACTTATTAGAGATTTGAGAGTTGAGATTTGTGATAGAGAAAAATGTAGTAAAGCACAAATTGGAGATAAAATTGATCCAGCTGTTAATCAAGTAAAAGTAGATGGTCAGATTATTGAGTCCAATCAAAAACTTGTTTATTATGCTGTTAATAAACCTGTTGGTTATACATCTTCCGTACGTGATAATTATGCTGAAAAATTAGTTACAGAATTAGTTCCTAGCCAACCAAAAGTCTGGCCAGTTGGCAGATTAGATAGAGATAGCGTGGGCTTAATGGTACTGACTAATGATGGTGAATTAACAAATAAGTTGACTCATCCGAGATATCGACATGAGAAGGAGTACTTATTAAAAATCCAAATTCCAATCTGCCAGCTAGCGGACAAATCGCAAACCCCAGTAGTAGAAACCAATATTTTCACTATGGGGCAAGTAAATCCCAAATCCAAAATCCAAAAACTTAAAAAAGGTGTGATATTAACAGAGGGGATAGCTAGATTTGATAAATTAGAAATTATTAATATTGATGAAGAACGAAATATTGTTACTATCAAAGTTGTATTACATCAAGGGTGGAAACGCCAGATTCGCAGAATGTGCGAGAAAGTTGGTTTGTTCGTCTTAGAATTGAAAAGAACTAGAATTTCTAAATTAGAACTAGGTGATATAGAAGTTGGAAAATATAAAATCGTTAGTAAATTAGATATAATTTAAACAAAATCCCAAATCACAAAATACAAATCCCAAATAAATTCCAATTAACCAGATGATGGACCAATGACCAAAATTCAAAAATATTTAGAAAATTTAGATAATTGGAATTTGAAATTTATTTGTTATTTGATGCTTGTTATTTGTAATTTAGGATATTAATTAAAGGAGGATTATGATTAAAAAGTTGTTATTAACATTGATCTTGGGGTTATTAGTTTTACCAACATTCGCTAAAGCTGACGGAGGTTTTTTTCCACCAGATGGTCAATGGATGTATGAGATAGGACAAAAAGGTGCGATATTTTATCAAAATAACTCGGAGACATTAGTTTTACAAACTAGTTTTGCTGGAGATGCAAAAGATTTTGCTTGGATTATACCAACTCCTAGCCAGCCCAAAGTAAGTAAAATCTCTGATGATTTTTTTACTAATCTAGAAACTTTAACACAATCAGAAAATAGTTATCCAGTACCAATGATGGCTAGTGGATCCCTTAACATCTCAGAATCAAAAGATGCAGTTAATGTTGTTGAAGAAAAACAACTAGGAATTTATGAGATTAAAATTTTATCTGCTACCAGTGCTAGCGCATTATACGATTGGTTAAAGGAAAATAACTACCAATACCCCGAGTCAAAAAAATACATACTCGATGACTACATCACCAATAAATGGTTTTTTACTACTGCAAAAATCACTACCAGTGCCATAACAGAGGACATCCAAACAAAATTAAAGCAAGGCAAGTTGTCTCCAATCAAATTAGTTTTTGAGGCAACCAACATTGTCTATCCTTTAAAAATTTCTGCTGTGACTGAAGTTGGTCATTTAGACGATTTTGATAACTATTATTATGGTGGTAGCTTTGGCCAATCAATTGAGTTATATATATTTTCCGATCACAAAAAAGATATTAATAATTTTACCACTGATTATGCTAATTGGATAAAACCAAATGAGATAAATAAACTTGCCAAAGATGATAATGGTAATAATTGGGTTATGACTACTAAAAAAATGTACCTTACAAAATTTTATAGTTATGTTCCCGTTGCCGATATGACAAATGATCTTTTCCCTGATAATGCTAAAAATAATGATAAAGTTGGGGTTTTAAGTTGGTGGCAAAAATTTTCTACTTGGGTCGAAAATTATGATAGTGTAGTTTTAATTATTGCTTTAGTAGTTTTTGGTTTATTTTGTTTTTGGTATTTGCACAAACCAATTTCTAGGATCATTAAATGGTTAATGATTGTGATTGTTAGTTGTATATACATTATTAATTTGATTGATTTATTAGTTAAAGAACCTTGGATATCTAGAGTTGGTCTAACTAATAATGAAATAGTGACTATTATCTCCTATCTTAGTTTGCCGATATTACTTATCATGATTATGAAAAAAGCAAGAACTAACTAGAAGTTGTTAGATATTAATTATCAATTAACTATCTATTAATATGTAGAAAATCGGTAATCAGATTACTCCAATTACTAATAATATCTGATTGTTTGTTAATCATTGTAATGCCAACTAAGATTAATAATATTAGTAGTATTGTAAAGGCAATCTTGATTAAATCTTTTTTAATATAACTATAATCTTGAGACAATATTTGGCTATTATCTTTAGTGTTTTCTTTAGTAATTTGTTTTGACTCGGTTTGAGTAGATTGAACAATCTTAGAAGAATCATCAGCAACTTCATTCTGCCATTGAGTTAATATCTCAGATTTAAACTTATTTTTAAATTTTTTCTTTTTACTCATATTACCTCATAATTTAATTTTTACGTGGAGGCCTGAGTGGGAATTGCCCGCCCGTATTTGTGGAGGTGCGGGAGGGAATCGAACCCTCGCATCGAGGTTTTGCAGACCCCAGCGTTTCCACTTCGCCACCGCACCATTATCGGCGGGTTGCAGATTCACCCTGTATATAACTGTTATTCGGGGCCCTTTACTACAAGGCCTGGTCTTCGATTAAGCTCAGACCATCCTGAGCAGAATCTAAGGATGGAGCGGGAGACGGGAATTGAACCCGCTGCCTTCTCCTTGGCAAGGAGACGTTCTACCGATGAACTACTCCCGCAATAATACATACTACTAAAAATTATTATAACAACTTGATAAATGTTTGGCAATAGGGTATAATGACATTGCGATTGTTAGTGTTAATAATCAAAAGGATAATATGACCTAGTAATACAACTTTCAGAATGTTTTAAAGTCAATAATTCTGAGATAGTCAACTGGGTGACAGTTATAAATCGTTTAAATAATAAATAATGCAATAATTAGTAAAAACATTATTAATTATTGACTGAAAGTTGATATACTGGGATGGACACCTTTCTTAATATTAGTCAAATTGTTTTATCTTGTCTGCTCATAATCTCTATCTTGTTACAACAAAAAGGTACTGGTTTAGGAGGAGCTTTTGGAGGCGAGGGTAATGTTTATCGCTCAAAAAGAGGTGTAGAAAAAACTTTATATTTTGCAACTATTATCATTGTAATTCTATTTACTGCTGTGGCAGTTGTTAATGTTATCTATTAAAATAATATATATCTTTTCCAACAAATATAATGGAAAATTGTTTTAGTACAAATTAATAAATTTAGAACTTACGCGGTTGTCATGCCGAACTCGATTCGGCATCTCGAGCGATCCTGAAACCTCTCGAGAATACTCGGGACAGGCAAGTTTAGGATGACAGCATTGAACCGCGTAAGTCATAAAATTATAATACTATTATGGGAGTTATTATCACAAAAATATTAGATATACTTACAAAGTATGTAAACAAATTTATACTGATAGTTAGTAAAAATATTAAATATCCAATAAGAACATTATCTAAAATCTTATCCCATCTTAATAAATTGGATAAAAGAATAATCCTATTATTATTTGTAATTATTTTAATTTGTGTCGGTAAATTAATTTACGATAATATTCAAAAAAACTCAAGTTTTGTTGCCTCCTATGGAGGGGTTTATAACGAAGGGATTATATCAAGTACACTAGATGATGTAAAACCTACTATTTCCAACCTAACAAAAATTGGTTTAGTTACTTTTGATAAAGATAAAAATATTATTCCGTCGCTAGCATCCGAGTGGAATATTTCTGATGATCAAAAAACTTATACTTTTAAAATAAGAGATTTTGTTAAAGCGTCTGATATAGCACAGATATTAAAACAGGAGAAAACCGATTGGACAGATGTTGAGATTAAAGCTCCCGATGATATAACTCTAGAATTAGTTTTAAAACAACCGTTTAGTCCGTTACTTGATAATTTGACAGAGCCACTATTCAGTTATGGACCGTATAAAATTAAAGAGCAATCTAATAGCGAGGCGATATTTGTGTCAAGAAGTGATTTTTATCTTGGTCAACCTTTTATTTCAGAAATCAAGCTCAAATTTTATCCCAATGAGGAAAATCTGCTAAAATCGTTAAAAAATCATCAAATTGATGGAATCGCAAATTATCGTGATCAAATAGGTAAATTGCCAACTGATTGGCAAATATTATCTTTAAAACTCCCGCGCCAAATCATGCTATTTTTTAATCTAAAGCGCGAGGTTGTACAAGATAAAAATGTTAGAAAAAAACTAGCCAGTAATCAAAAACTAGATAAACCAATAAATTTAACATTAGTTACTAATAGTAACCAAGATTATCTAAAATATGCCGAAGAGATCAAAACTAAATGGTCAGAATTAGGTGCCGCAGTAGATATTCAAATTAAAAGTAATAGTGATTTACAAAAGATCAATATCCCTAGTAGAGATTTTGATATTTTAATTTACGGGCTTGATTATGGTAGAGACCCAGACCCATATCCTTTTTGGCACTCTTCGCAAGTTACTAATACCGGCTTAAATTTATCAAGTTTTTCTAATATTGATGCCGATAAGTTATTAGAAGAGGCAAGATTAACTAATAATCAAGAAAATCGTACTAAAAAATATGAGGCCTTCCAAAAAATTCTTGATGATCATGTACCAGCAATTATTTTAGAACAAGTATCTTGGCAATTAGCAATTGATAATAAAGTTAAGGGGATAACAGAGCACCAAGCAATAAATAGCTCTGATAGATTTTTTGAGGTTTGGAAATGGTATATACAAACCCAAAGAGTTCATAGATAACAAATTTAATTGATAACTAATTATTAATCTGATAAAACATAATTGAGGGTTTATAAATATTCGTGATAATTCGGTTATAAATTAGCGTATGATTAGTGAGGAAAACATGGATCGTGAGCGACTTACAATTACTTTAAGTCAGGACGTTGTTAAACAAATTGACAACGCTATTGATGGCGTCAAACTTCGCAATCGCTCGCATACTATTGAATATTATTTAACTAAAGCATTAGGTCCTAAAATTAACAAAATAATGATATTAGCCGGAGGCCAGGGTTTAAAAATGCGACCTTTTACCTATGAGATGCCCAAGTGCATGATTCCTTTACATGGTAAGCCGCTTTTAGAACATATAATCGAGAAAATTCGTGATCAAGGTGTTCGTGATATTATTTTAGCAATTGATTATTTGGGTAATAAAGTACGTGATTATTTTGGTGATGGTAGCAAATTTGGCATCAAAATTAAGTATATTGAGCAAGATAAACCAACCGGTACTGCTCCACCACTAGCTAAGGCTAAAAGTTTTCTAGGTAATGAACCGTTTATCTTAATGCATGGCGATGTGCTGGCCAATATTGATTTATCAGATTTATTTGATTTTCATCAATCGCACAAAGGACTAATTACTATTGCTCTAACATCCGTAGCCGATCCTTCAGCTTATGGTGCAGTTAAATTGCAGGGTAACAAAATTGTTGATTTTCAAGAAAAAATTGGTGGTGGTCCAGAGGTTAGCAGGTTAATAAATGCGGGAATATACGTAGTTGATCCTAAACTGATTAATTATATCCCCCAAAAAACCGTTTCATCTTTAGAAAAAGATGTTTTACCAGCACTAGTTAAAAAAGGGCATGTTCGAGGTTACGTATTTGACGGTTTGTGGTTTGATATTTCGACTCCGGATGTTTATGAAAGAGCTTTAAAAGAATGGAATATTAAATAACATAATTTGACATTAATTGTCGCACATTTTTATCAAAAAATACTTATTGTAGAGTATTTTTTTTGTTTGTGTAGTATAAAACAACATTTGTGTTTTCCTCCTGTTAATATCTAAGAGCTTGTTTAATAACTGTTTCTAGGAACGAATTAGTGATAATTTTAGGAGAAAAGTATGAAGCGCTAGAAAAGATAGCTCAGCTTATCTTGACGAGTGATGAATACTTTGTAGCCAAAATTAGCCTAATTATAGTTACCTGAGATAGTTATTAGACAGGCTCTAATATATGTGGATAACTTTTTGTTTAAGGAGAGGATATTCTCGTTGACACTATTTGTATGATGAAGTATGATAGAATATAGAAATGATCTCAATAAACCATCTAAGAAAGGGATATACTAAACAGAAAATCCCTTTCAAGATGTTCTTTAAAAACATGAATGATCAAGAAGGGTAGGTATACAGAAATGGATCTAGTTATTACACTTATGGGGCCATCTGGTGTTGGCAAGGATACCATAATAGACGAGTTGAAAAACGAAGTTCCCGTAGAAGTTTGCAAAAGAGCTACAACTCGCAAACCGCGGGTAAATGACCCGACAGATTTACTGAATTATCACTTTTTATCGTACGAGAAGTTTATGGAGGAACTTAATCGCGGAGCATATGTGATGCCGAATAGGTATGCAGATGCCTGGTACGGTGTACCTATCTCAGAAATTTACAGAGTGATTGAATCTGGAAGGATCCCGATTATCAAAGGGACGTTAAATGTTCTTCCAGGCACCATGAAACAGCTTTCTGGCCAAATAGATTTTTTTAACATCTACCTTTACCCACCATCCCTTGATTCACTTGAAAACAGATTAAATAAAAGGGGGTCTGAAAGCCCTGAACTTATCGGCAAGAGATTCAAAGAGGCGATCTGGGAGATCAAAGCAGCTCATAATGGGCATGGTAAGTTTATCCATTCACATGTGATAAACTATGATGACCATCCTGAGGATGCTACCGAACAGATCGTTTCGAATATCAAAAACCAACTTCTAGCAAGAAGCAACTAGTTTTGTCTAGAAATGTCAGAGAGCCATTGTTATCATGGCTCCTTTTCTTTATTATTTTAGAAAATTTATTTTTTTTATTATACTGTTTATACCTGGACAGAGAATCACTTTTTTTATTTCTTCTTTAGTCATCCATTCGCTAAATTGAGCCTCTGGGTTGTCAATCAATTTTCCGCTCGCTTCGCATTGGTACAAAAACCATTCGTGGATAGTTGCGCCTCTTCTACATAAATCATTATCTAACTCATCATGGAAAATTAATACTTTATTTGACACGGTTAGCCCAGTTTCTTCCTTAACTTCTCTATCGAGGGCGAATTCAGGAGATTCGCCAACATCAACATGACCAGCTATTACGTCATACAGAAAAGGATAAGTTCTTTTTTTCATAATTAAGAAGCGGTCGCCTTTTTTAATTAGAGCACCTACGGTGTAGTGTTTAATAACATTTTTTTTAAGATCAGATTTGATTTTAGGATCAATAATTATCGCACGACCTTCATCATACTTACAGTCTTCACACAAATATCGTTCTTCATTATTCTCGTTATTATATTTTTTTACTTTGGGACTTAAACATTGTAAACAATACTCACCTGGTTTATTTATTATACTACTTAATTTTTTTTTCATAGGTTTCTTTTACTTAATTAGGTTTATAATTAGTCAATTACTTTAGCATTTTCCAACTCTGAATCAAATTCTTTTCAACCTTCTCGAACTATCTGTATAAACTCAGCTTTGGGGAAGATTTTTTTGGAGAGATCGGATTTTGTGAGGGTTGTCGTTGATAAAAACAGCGCTTTCGACTCCGGGAATTTTGTCGGTAACGCTATATTTATCTTTGTTAGTATAAATTGTTTTTTTAAAATAATGAGCAATGTCAAAGACAACTACTTTTTATTTTTGATAATTTTTCCACTTTACAATTTACTAACAAGTATTATACTAAAATAGTGGGTTAATTGCCAACACCAATGTTGGATTTTATTTATAGTAAGGAGTAATTATGGAAAATATCAACCCTTTAGACAATGCATTACAACAATTAAAAAATGCCGCCAATATTTTAGGAATGAAGGAAGAGCAGTACATCACCCTTGAGCAGCCGGATAGAATTGTCGAAGTCAGCTTGCCTGTAATGATGGATTCTGGCAAGATTAAAATTTTTCAAGGATATCGTATACAACATAATAATTCTCGAGGTTTATATAAAGGCGGATTAAGGTACCACCCACAAGTTAATCTTGATGAGGTTAAAGCCCTAGCTTTTTGGATGACTTTTAAATGTGCTGTTGCTAATATCCCTTTTGGTGGTGCTAAAGGTGGTATTACAGTAAATCCTAAAGAATTATCCACAAGTGAATTAGAGCGTTTGACTAGAGTTTTTGCCGCTAATATTTCTGAAGTAGTTGGTGATGAAAAAGATGTGCCCGCACCCGATGTATATACTAACCCACAAGTCATGGCTTGGTTTATGGACGAATATTCTAAAATTCATGGCCATTACTCTCCTGGTGTGGTTACTGGTAAACCATTAGTTATTGGCGGTTCATTAGGCAGAGATATTGCTACCGCTAGAGGTGGAGCATATATTCTTAACGAATTATTAAATAAAACTAATAGAAAAGCTAATGAGGTAACAGTAGCTATTCAAGGTTTTGGAAATGTGGGACAAGGTATGGCCCAGATACTTGCTGAAGAACACTACACTGTTGTAGCTGTCTCTGACTCTCGTGGCGGTATATATAATGCTAAAGGATTAAATACCCAAAAATTATCAGCTTATAAAGAAAAAAAGGGGACGATAGTAAAGTTTCCAGGAACTAATGAAATATCTAATAAAGAATTACTCGAATTAAATGTGGATATTTTAGTACCTGCTGCATTCGAAAATCAGATTACAGGTAGTAATGCTAATAAAATTAAAGCAGATATAATTATTGAACTAGCTAATGGACCAACAACCTTAGAAGCTGATAATATATTAACAAAAAATAAAGTTATTATTGTCCCGGATATTTTGGCTAATTCCGGCGGAGTGACTGTCTCATATTTTGAATGGACCCAAAATATTAGTGGTAATTACTGGGACTTAGAAAAAGTAGAAAATAAATTAAAAAATAAAATGACTTCTGCTTTTAATGAAGTTTGGCATCAGGCAGATCGGTATAATACTACCTTACGAAATGCGGCTTACATAGTGGCTCTGAAGCGTCTAGTTGAAGCTATAGAAATGCGCGGTTTCCAATAAAAGATTTATTTTATTTAGCAATAGTCAATTTTTTAGTAGTAACTATATTATTAATACTAAATTATTAATACTAAGATCGGACTTTTTCCCATTTTTTCGAATAATCTGAATAAACTTTGCGTTAGGCAATATTTTTTGGAGTTCTAAAATTTCATAAGGATTATCATTAATAAAAAGTGCATCTTTAGCATTCGCAATTTTATTAATAACTTGATATTTATTTTTATAGTCTAATTATATAATTAAGTTGATAGATCAGCAAAAAGTATTAATCTATCGCACGTTACAGTGATAGTATTTTTTTAGATAACTTGATGCGGAATTCTTTACAAAATTTGTTTTTCTGATATAATTTAAATTAATTAATAAATGCTATGTAATCTGGCTTTATTATTTTAATTGCGGACGCGCGCGGACGTGGCGGAATCGGTATACGCGCAGCCTTGAGGTGG
>CAZXAY010000012.1:0-27864 GCA_964638435.1 uncultured Candidatus Saccharibacteria bacterium
TTTTATCATTGTTATTATTAGCAATAATAGCTTTTGTATGCTGATCGAATTGATTCATTGAATTTATGAGTCTAACTCTATAAATGTCTGGTTCAAACATTATTCCATTGAGTTTATTATAAAGATCCCTTAAATAGCATCTGATTCCCATCCAATAATGTTTAAACTCAATCCAGTCATCTATATCTTCAAATTCTCTTGCTGTATCAGGGTTATTTTTTAAATATTCTTGTATTCTAATGATTTTTTTTATTTCATCAATATTGCGCCAATCTGATTTGAATTGTATTTGCATTTCGTCATCAGAACTTTGATTAATAATGATTTTGAAAAGATTCCTCTTTTCATCATGGCTAATAGTCATTTGATCAACAAGATTAATTTTTTCCTCTTTTTTGAAAAAATCCAACATTTTACCCACTCCTTTAATTTTTAATGTCCCAAAACCACATTTGTGATTTTCTGAACTAATTGTACTAATCTAAATATCTGAAAAATATTGAAAAAATGGAGAAAAGACTAAAATTTTAAATAAAAATCCCCGGTCAAGGGGATATTTGTAAATAATATGTTATATTTTATCAATATAGGTGATTGAAACTTGATTAGGCAATACAAATTCTTCTGATAAATCAAAATTTTCAACTCCAATAAAAAACTTTATTTTTTTATGTGGTAATGTTGATAATGAGTCGTGATAAGAGTAAAGAATTACTCTGCCATTTTTTCTTAGTTTGTCTATTATTATCTGAATTACATTTTTACGATCACAATCTGCTAAATGATATGGATCGAGCAAAATATAATCAAAAAGATTATTTTCTAAATCAATTTTCGTAATATTTCCAATCCTAAAATTGTCTGCGAAATCTGGGAGTATAATCTCTTTTGCTTCATTAATCACTTCTTGACGAAAATCAATTCCATGGGGAATCAACTTGTGCTGGCTATTTTCTACTAAAAATCTAAGAAGTTGGCCATTTCCACAACCTAAATCAAGAATATTCCCGTTACTATTAATAAATTGTATAAATGATGCATATATTTCAACAGGAAATTGTTTAAATCCGTTAGACCAGTTAATATTTGGTTCATCTGATTGATATTTTAATTGATAGTTACCTTTTCTTTGCAGATAAAAATCATTATTGCTATCCTTTGTGTCTTGATCGATATCTTCTTCCTCAAAAATATTTTGCTCAATATAACCAATTAAAGCTTTTGTTTCCTCGCAATATATTGATGGATAATTATAGGTTCCATCTAGTCCAAACCTAAATGCATGCCCCCCACTTCCACAGATATCAAAATGTTTACATTCTAAACACTTAGTTGGTAAGTTTTGTTCAGCATCTAAAAGTTGTAATACTCTTTTAGAATCAAAAAACTCTTCAATGTCATTATTGGCTATATTTAGACCGATATTAGTAAAATCTTCTCCGCAAATTCTCAAATCATCAACTAATTCAATATTGCCGTTAGTCTCAATTGTTAAAATATCTAATGCAGAATGTCTAATTGTACACATTGGTGTTTGAGCTCCCAATAGTAATTCCATAATGCTATTAAAAATTCTAATTTCAATCTCGTCATTATCATCAGCAAGGTATTGATCAAAGATTGGTTTGAGCCAATTAAAAATTTTCATGTCTGATGCTATATAATCAAAAGGGAATTTGTGATTTCTTAGTGGCAATAAAAAATCCATTTTTTTGATTCCTAAACCTTGGGTGAAATGCCTATATATCTTTATTGGATCGCCATTTAAATCTATTACACTCATTAAACCACTAAAATATTTTTTATCTAATTTTTCCAATAATAATTGAATGCCACGAACAATCAATTCATATGTTGGTTTACCTGATTTAGTTTTTGCTTTGTTTTGAATTTCCGGATATCCATCCAGGCTAATTCCAACACTAATTCTATAATCAGTGAAAATATTAACAAATTCTTTATCAATTAATGAACCGTTTGACTGCAAACTAATAATTGTTTGGTACTTTTTTCTTAATTTATCAAGTTGATTAAGAAGAAATATTAAACCCTTTTTACCCATTAATAGTGGTTCACCACCATGGATTATTAGATTCATATTATCAATTTGAAAAGTATGTAGGTATTTATCAAGTTTATTGACTAATTGCATAATTACTATTTTAGGCATTATTTTTGGTCTATTTTTATAGCTACTATCAACAGCTTGAAACATATAGCAGTAGGGACAAACAAAATTACAGATATTAGTAACTTTAATAATAATTGATGATAATTTCTTGTCAAATGGTCTTTCGGCGATATTCATTTACGTTCACTCCTTTTTGTTAAGGTTCGTTCCATCAATATTAATATATTAATTTAGGTTTGTCAATAAAGAAGCCCAATCATGGATTGGGCTTTTGGCACGCATAGTGTCTAAGAACGAAGCCACTGAGCGTGAAGGGTCTTGGTAGTTGACGAACCATTTGCGACATTAGTCTGACTTTTTTTGATAACCTTTGATTCCCTTACTTTCATAGCCATGCCTCCTTTCCTCTAGAATAGCAAAAGAATATATTTATTATATAAGATTTATTATTTTAAATCAAGAGCTATTTTGTATATATGAATGAGTATAAATACTTATTTTGTTTGAAATTTTCTAGCTTAAATTTTTATATTTCCTAAAACGAAATGTGAATAATATTCTTCTGGTTGATTGCATTTTATACAAAATTCATTTTTTCTAGAATATTCATCTAAATTTTGAGGTTTATGTACACAGTCTTTGCATATTGGGCAATAACAATTTAATAAAGGATCCGGAAGGTTAGAATCAAATTTATAATTATTCTTTTTATTCATTTATTGAATTACCTCCAATAACTAGTTATTATATTGTTATTTTCTCTTTTATCCCATTTTTGTTTTTTATCCCAATAATTGGATTTATATTTTTTTCTATGTACACATATTGAACAATGTCTTCCTCTGTTTTTACAATCCAAATATTCTATATTATTAACGACTTCTATATCAAATTGAAATCCCATTTAATTTTTTTTCTTTGTTAATGTACTAAAACCACTTGTTAGACTTGTTACACAATAGACTTTCTACTGCAATTTAATGATTTGGACTACGACTTTGTAAAAATTTTTCATCGTATACGCTGTATACACTTCATAATTTTTACCTTGTCTCGCCTCAAATCAGTTAAATTTCGTTACGAAAATAATTTTGTAACAAATCTATTGATTT
The DNA here is from genome assembly GCA_964638435.1 of uncultured Candidatus Saccharibacteria bacterium. Lineage (GTDB taxonomy): Bacteria > Patescibacteriota > UBA1384 > JAMDBS01 > CAZXAY01 > CAZXAY01. The sequence goes on from CAZXAY010000012.1 coordinate 3,244, forward strand.
TCTAAACTAATTGTAACTTTTTAAATGTCTGAAAAATATTGAAAAAGTGGAGAAAATAGGTTATTTAAAACTTTAAAAAGAAAAAAGCAGCTAATTAAGGCTGCTTTGAATATAAATACCTACTGTTGGGTTACTTTTTCTGCCAGTTGACCCTGACTTCTGCGACTTTGGCACAATCGTCGTGTCCGGGGCCAACTTTGTCATAAATACTGAATTCTGAGAGTTTTGCGCCGGGAAACTGTTTATCTATCAGTTTCTGGTACTCCATTGCTTGCGTTTCTACCATATTCTGCATCTCCGATTCGAAAATTCCCATTTGTTTCACCTCCTTTCTATATCAGATTATTTTAGAAAATCATGCTTTACATATTTATGGTTTTAGCAAAGCAAGTTTTTGATACTAATAATCAGATTGATTTTTTTATTAGGGTTGCCATTAAAACACCCATTTGTTCTTGTACAATTGAAACAATACCAGAAATGCATTGTTTTTTTGCAAAATTACTTCGCAAATCAAAGTAGTCTTTTTTGAATGTATTGACGAGTGAAGTCATTAAGTCAAAAACTTCGTCGGCTTGGATATTTTCAGGTTTGTCTTCAGTGATTTTACGGCATTGATCAGCAAATTCATTATATATATTGATCATGACCAAAGAAATTTCATTTTTTGTATCTTTTCCAGCAAATCCCACCAGCGATATAAAGTCTTTGACTTTCCAGCTTATGAATTCGCCGAGTTTTTCCCAGTATTCAGTGTCATTTAATGCTTCTTCTCTATCTTTTTTAATCTCATCCAGTAAATCCTTATGAAAAGAATCTTTGAATTCCGCTAATTCTTTATCATAATGGCAGTTAGTTTCGATTTCTACTTTTATTCTGCTAACGCCATTTGAAGTGTTATAATTGTCATTAACCGTAAAGATCATTTTTTTCTTACCCTTATCATACTTAAAAGTCACTCTACCATTATTCTTCTTTTTGAATGTATCCAACATTTTTATCCTCTCCTTTAATTTTTAATGTGCGAAAATCAGTTATTTGACTTTCTAAATTAATTGTACCTTTTTAATAATCTGAAAAATATTGAAAAAGTGGAGAAAAGATCACTAATTTTGATGCTGACTTCTAGAAATCTCATAAACTTGACATTATTTAGCACTTATTCCTTTCTAAAACCTTGCCACGAATTACACAAATCTTTAAGGTAATAATTTAACAAATTCAATGTTCGTGAAATTAGTAAAATCAGTGAATTAGTGGATATTTTTATCAAAATTTTTCTCGCAACCAAAATGGTAAGAAAATAAATATGTGCCGCATATTGGGCAACTTCGTTCATTAAAAGAATAGGTTTCTTGCTTGCAAGCTGGGCATTTAGTAACATTGCGAAGGTTTTTTTGTTCAGATTGTAAACAATCTGCGCGACTATGGAAAATACTGCCACAATTTGGGCATTTTATTGATTTATTATTGATAATTTTTTTCTTGCACTTGGTGCAAAAAATATCTAGTGAATCTTGTTTCATAACTACCCCCATTAATAATTAGGATTACTTTACTTTCATCATTGCGATCCACCAGCTGGCGGAGAAGCAATCTTTCTCGGAAAAGTTTAGATCGCCACCCTTCAATAAACTCAAGGTGAACCTACCTCGCGATGATAATTTAGAGAAAATGAGAAATTCCTATTTAATAAAAGTCTATCTTTTCCTCGTCACGAAAAATATTGAAAAGTAATCGAAAAACATCAACTGATCAGTTGATGTTTTCTAAAACAAAGTTTAGATTGTTTCACCCCAGTGGGGTCCGCAATGACTAATAAAATACGAATATTATTTGTATTATTAGTCCTTTGGTAGTTATAATTCTTTTTCCACAAAAACAATTCTAATATCAGATGGGTGTAAACTAACTCTAAATTCGGTGATTCCACCGGTAATATCAATCAAAATATCCTTGTTAAGATGTTTTCTAACAGTTCGGATTAAAGGTCCAATAATTTTACCCTGCATCTCGTTGCGATCCATTGAATATGAACTGTCTGGCAACTGATTATTAGAAACACTTTTACCAATATTTTTCATAAGGATTTCTAGTATTTTAATGGTGGTTTTAGTTGAAACAATATCTTTAGAGGTTAATTCTTTACCTTTAAGATAAATTGTTTCATTCTTTTTATCAACTAGCAAATCTGTAGTTTCTTTGATTTTTGTAAATTCTTCTATGCTTAAAATATTTTTTGATTGTTTATCCTTTTCTAAGGTTTTAACAACCACTGAACCTTGTGAAATAAATTCAGAATAAACTTCTGCTTCTAAATATTGCTCTAGTTTTATGCCTTCTTCTTCAAATCCATCAATCCAAGAAGCATAATCCAAATATATATCATTATTGTTTTCAATTTTTCTTAAATGTTTTGTAAGTTTTAAAACATTTTTTTCTTCGAAAAATCCTCTTGGAATAATAAACAAAATACAATCACCTGCACCAGAACCAATAGATTTTGTAGCAATTAATGCATCCCATTCCTTTCGACAATATTCTACAATTTCACGGGCAATTCGACGTGTGTCAACCATATCTTCATTTAATACCGGGAAATAATGCATATATTCTCTGATTGTATAAACTAATTCCGATGTTTCACCAATTTGACCAGTTTGATGAAATAAGTAAGCAATTTCCAAACTAATAAAGCTTAAATATTCAATTAGTTTTTCCCAGGTATCAACTTGACCCTTTTCAAACAAATCTTTATATATTGATTTACTTTGAAAATCTTGAGTAATTTTTTCTTTGATTTTAGGAATTATTTTGGAATAAATCTGGTTTCTTTTTTCAATAGTGTAATCAATTTGTTGCATGGTAGCATCACTTCTAGCATAAATTCCACTGTATAATAAACCAAAATCCATATATTTAAGAGGATTATTTTTTGTCTTCATTAAGTCATTTAATCGAATAAAATAATTATCCAATTTTTCTAATAAATCATAAGAATCATATATATTCGCAGGAACTTCGGTTGGTTTGTTATTCTTTGAACCCAATCTTTTTTCGGTAAATTCGAGTAGTGGAAAATCAAAATCTAGTAGTGCCCACGATGCAGTATTGGCCGAATAATCTCCATATGTGAAACATTCTAATTTATGGATAAAATTAAATAATTTTTGATAATTATTATTTTGTAGGTATTTTTCATATGTTAGTTTTTTGATATTTGTGACATCACTGAAAAATATTAATTTATTATATAAAAATATATTAATTCCCATTGCGGCTGTGAAAGCCGGAAGAAACAGTGTTAATGAATTATCTCTTATTTCTGATAAAATATGAATTCTAAATGATGTAAAATTTGCTAATATTTTAGTAATTTCTTCATTAACAAAGTTTATAAACTTTGTTTCATGAAAAAGAAAATCAATATTTGCTTGTTCAATAAACTTGTATTTTTGAGGGTGAAATTGATAAATTTTACCAAATTCAATTTTATTTTCACCTTTAATGGGTTCAAAACCAATATAAACCCTCTGAGGAATTTTAGAAACAACGGCTATTCCTCCTTGTTGACAAGCATATTCCCCTGACCATAAAAATGTACCAGCACAAGATGAAACAATAGAACAATTTGAAAAAAGTTCTTTATAAATCTTAGGAAATTTTTCTTTAAGTATTTTGGTATTTTGTGCCCATTGGTCTGTTGGGATAATTTCTTGATTATTTTGATCCATAAAATTTTCTCCATTAAATATTGATTTAATTATAACAAAATTAAATAAATATACAAAAAATTGTTTTAAAATATGTAGTCAAAAAGGGGAAAGGGGACGGTTCTCTTTTAACCTGACAATTCGTAAATTTATATTAAATATGCTAAAATTAAACTATGCTAAGGCAACCTCGATTATTACTGGGTCATAGTTATTATCACATCATGTCGCGTGGTAATAATCACCATGTTGTTTTTGAAAAATCAGAAGATTATCTATATTATCTTGATCTTATCGATAGATTTAAAAAAAACTCCCATTTGATTTATACCATTATTCATTAATGCCAAATTATGTACATATGCAGGTTAAAACAAAAAATGCCTATGATTTCTCATTATTTATGAAAAAACTTAACCTAGCATATTTTCATTATTATCGAAGGAATTATGATTGGGTTGGGCATTTCTGGCAAGACAGGTTTAAAAGCCAACCCATTGGTAAAGATAATTATTTTATTCAATGTGGTAAGTATATTGAACTTAATCCAGTAAGAGCTGGCATTGTTAACAACCCAGAAGATTATTCATTCTCAAGCTATAATTATTATTCAAAAAGAAAAAGGAATCATCTTATTACAAAAGATATTTTTTATAATGAGCTCGGTAATAATATTAAGGAAAGACAAGAAAAATATAAGAAGATGATCATAAACGAAAGTGTTGCCAGCAGCTATGGTAAAAAAGTTTGGGGTTCACCTAATCAATGTTATGTTATAATGAAACAAAGAAAATTAAATATCATTTTAGTAAATAAGATACCTCAAAGCGAGCTTCGATGGAATTATATTTTATTAAAATATTATGCAAATAATTTGTGAGGTAAGAGCATTCAACTAACAAATAAAATTGTAAAACCCCAGGTTAAAAGAGAACCGTCCCCTTTTCTTACCGATAAAATACTAACCATTAACCATATTGGATAGTTGGATAGTAAGTATAGAATTAGAAATTTATCAAATTGTTAACTCTATACAACTAAAATCCTATCACATATTGTAATACTTGACAATTATGATATAATAAAAATGTCTAGTATCACAAAACATGTAAACAATTACCAGATAAAGAGATGTATATTACTAGACAATATCTATGTAATTGTTATTTTGTATTTCTCACTGATAAAATCAGATTATTAATAATATAAGTCTAATTAATAAATTTAAAAGAAAAATCTTTGAGTTTGTATGAAAATAATAAAAATCAATCCTCAAAAACCCCATCAAGATATAATAGACGAAACCGTGGAAACTTTGCGACACGGAGGTGTTATTATTTACCCAACTGACACATGTTATGGGATTGGTGCTGATATGACAAATATTTTTGCATTAGAAAAAATATATCGCATTAAAGGTAGGGAATACCGCAAGCCACTATCAATGATAATCAAAGATATTGAGCAATTAGAAAAATATGCATTAGTTGAATCAGAAAATAAAAGCATTTTATCCAACTATCTTCCGGGACCATTCACATTTATTTTATTAAACATTAATTATCAGATACTTAGACAATCTAGTATTGGTATCAGAATGCCTGATTATAAAATTACACAGTTAATCGCTAATGGACTTCATCGACCATTTGCAACGACTAGTGCCAATAAGTCAGGATTTAATCCATGTTATTCTGTAAGCTGTATTTTAAATCAGATTGAAGGTGAAAAATATTTACCTAATCTCATACTTGATGCAGGTGATTTACCAAAAAATCCACCTTCAACCGTTGTGGATTTAACCGATAACAAACCTCGTGTATTACGCCAAGGTGGCGTAAAATTTAGATCTAAATAATTTTATTATCTCATATGGTTGGTGACGGGATACCCACGCGCCCTGTACAAGTGGTGGCGCGGGAGAGAATCGAACTCTCATGGGTTTAAACCCACACGAGTTTGAGTCGTGCACGTATACCAGTTCCGCCACCGCGCCACCAACTATACAGGGTAATTGATTATTTAAACATTCGCAATATTTTTGATATAATAAATTTACCATAAAATTAATATTTTATCAATATTTTGTACTGGCAGACCACATCGGTAACAAATCTTTAGTTAAATCTAATACATTTAAAAAGCTAAAGCCTAAGAAGCTAATAAGTCTAACGTAATGTCCGCCTATAAGCTTACTGATCAACCTACTACGTAGTGTACGATCATTGCGCTTTTTGGTGTATTTGTCGCCGCGGCGACAGCGGAGGGGCTGTGATCGATTCCAGTTGGATATATCATCAGAATCATAATAAGATTATTCACCAAGGATTATTTAAGAAAATAATAAATAATTTTTTAGTTGTGTCTATTTTTATAATAATAGCTTTTGGTTTTAGTTACCTAATCATTAATGCCCAATCAGTTACTAAAATTGTAAAATTTCAAATAAATAGTACTATGTCGCCATATTATGATAAAATCGAAAATCAAATTAATCTAACCGCTCAAGCCAATTTCAATAACATCTCTTATGATAATTTAATTATTCCAAAAATTGATCTTAAAGAATCTATTAATTGGCGAGTCTCTGAATTAGACTTTACTACACAACTCACAAAAGGAATAATTCACGCCAAATCATCTAATTTACCTTCTGATGGATCTGGTAATATTCTATTAATTGGGTATTCATCACTGCCTTTCTGGCAAAATCAAGGAGGTAGCACAGTTTTTTCTTTACTTAACAAATTAAGTTTAGGGGATCGAATAAATATTCGATATCAAGATAATTATTATGTATATCAAGTTAAAAACAAATTAATCAGCAATAGTGAATTAATTGATCTAAATAATCCGTCTGATAAACAATTATTAACTCTAATGACTTATTGGCCTATAGGAGTTAATTCGCACAAATTATTTGTTGTATCTGAATTAATCTCTTCCTCATCAAACAAATAATTTATTAAAAATCAATTATTCTTTGATCCTAACTTTTTTTAAATTATAACCATCTAAATATAGTAGCTCTCTATTAGAATTTATAATCACAAATTGACATTTATTACTCGAATCAAGATCCACAATTTTAGTAATATTTGAACCATCTGGATCCATAATAATAATTTTATTATCTATTTGCACTAAAATATGTTTTAAATTTGGATACCAACCAACTTGTTGGATTAAACCAGAAAAACGCGTGATATAAACATCATTAAACCAAACCTCAGATTGGTTTTTAATTTCTAATCCTTTTGCTGGCCATTGATTAACCAAATCATTAAAAGATATTTTTTCATCCTCACTAACATCCAATTGAGCTGGATTATTAATAAATAATTCAATATCTTCTTGGGCTTCTGTTTTCCCTGATTCAACATCAAGCGTTTTTGTCCACTCATTATATCCGTTTTTACTAATTTTTACAAAATATTTACCAGTATTCAAATTACTAAGTTTAAAAGGAGTACCTATACCTTCAAATTTATCATTAATATATATTTGCACATCAGCTGGGTTTGATTCAAGATAAATCATCCCGGTTTTTTGAAAACTTAAATATTGATAGTTTATTTTGTAACCATTAGCTATCAAAATTAAATAAACTGCAACCCCGGCAATTAGTAGTGTAAATATTAACCAACCAATAAACCCAATAATTTTTTTTGTTTTGTTCATTTAATTCCCTTTATTAAGAGCCTGTTTAATAACTTGCTTTTGAGATAAAATTTTGTAATTTTAGACGAAAAATTTGAAAAAACGTAAGTGATGCTAAAGCATCGCTGAGTATTTTTTCGGATTTTGTAGCCAAAATTACAAGATTTTAGCCAAATCTGAAGTTTTTAAACAGGCTCTAAGATATATTTTACATTAAAATTACAATTTAATCAAGAATTTCCTTGCTTTTTCACAAACTTCAAGTTAAAATTAAAATAATAATTGATTTAACCTCCACTAATCTATTCCCACCAATTTCACCAATAATTATTTCGTGAGATTAGTGTAATAAAATTAGTGGATATTAACACTGCTGGAGGTTACTATGGCTAAATTTATAATTGAAGGTCAACAAAAATTATCAGGTTCTATTAATATTTCTGGTGCAAAAAATAATGCACTTAAAATCTTCTCCGCAACATTGCTCACTGATGAAGATTGTGTTATTAATAATGTCCCCGATATTGAAGATGTAAAAAATACTATCAGTTTGATGGAAAAATTAGGGTCAAAGATTACTAAGATTAGTGATCGCTCATATTTAATTAATAATAAAAATGTCAATAATTATGAGCTTGATAATTTATTATCACGCCGATTAAGAACCTCTATTTTAATGATTGGCCCAATACTTAGTCGCTTTGGTAAAGCAATAATGTATCACCCTGGTGGATGTGTTATCGGCAAACGTCCAATTGATTATTTTATTGATAGTTTTCAGACTTTAGGAGTAAAAATTAAATTTAAACCTCATAAATATGATTTTACCTTACCTAATAAAAAATTTACTGGCTGCCAATATGTTTTTAAACAAATAAGTCATACAGCGACTGAATCAATTTTATTATCAGCAGTTCTGGCTAAGGGTCAAACTACAATTATCAATGCTGCCCTAGAGCCAGAAGTAATCGCCCTAGCCCAGTTATTAAACAAAATGGGAGCAAAAATTAATGGTATTGGTAGCGCATTTATAAAAATTGACGGAGTCAATAAACTTAGTGGTTTTACTACTGATGTCATACCAGACCGAATAGAAGCTGCTTCATATATGGCACTTGCTGCTGCCACAAAAAGCAAGCTTACAATTAATAATTGCCAACCAAATCACCTTGCGGTACCAATTAAAATTCTCCAGCAAATAGGCGTTAATTGTGTAATTAATAAGGATTCTATTAAAGTAATTCCTAATAATAATCTTGATGCAACAAAAATAACTACTCATGAATATCCTGGTTTTCCAACTGATCTGCAAGCACCTTTTTCGGTACTACTTACTCAAGCAAAAGGAATGAGCATGATCCACGAAACTATTTATGAGGGTAGGTTATTTTATACCGATATATTAAACAAAATGAATGCTGATATTGTGCTTTGTGACCCACATCGCGCTATAATTAACGGTCCAAGCCAATTAACTGGCAAAAGCATTCAAAGTCCCGATATTCGCGCTGGTATGGCACTAATTATTGCAGCGCTAGTTGCTAAAGGTAAAACTGAAATTGATCACATTGAATTGATTGATAGAGGATATGAAAGAATTGAAGAAAAGCTTACAATAATTGGTGCAAAGATTAAGAGGATTGATTAATAAAACTCAAATTTTTAATTTTTAATTTGTAACCAGTCTCGCCATAAGCGATGCCTAGGCGGATCAAAACCAAAATTCAAATGTCCCGAATGTAATTCGAGGATCCACGATTGAATGAAATTCATCGGGATTTAAAAATTTACCCATTTAGTAATTGATTAAAAATTTGAATTTTGAATTTATTTTAAGGATTATATATGTTACTTCGTCGACTAGGAATTGACCTAGGCACAACAAATGTTTTAGTTTATGTCCCTGGCAAAGGGATTGTTATTAATGAACCTTGTGTAGTAGCGCTCGAAACTAGCGATAATCGTGTAATGGCTATAGGTGAAGATGCTAAAAAAATGCTTGGGAGAACACCTGAAAGTATAATTGCCGCACGTCCTTTAAAAGATGGTGTCATTGCCAATTACCGAATTACTCAAGCAATGCTAAAATTTTTTATTGATAAACTCGGCGGTCGCGTAAGACTACTTAGGCCAGAAATTATGATTGCCATTCCAGCAGGAGTTACTTCAACAGAACGCCGAGCAGTTATTGATGCTTGTATTGCTGCCGGAGCAAAAAATGCTTACATTATTAAAGAACCAGTAGCAGCAGCACTAGGAGCAGGAATACCCATAGCCACACCAACCGGACATATGGTAATTGATATTGGCGGGGGAACCAGTGAAGTTGCAGTAATAGCGTTGGGTGATATTGTTGCCTCAACCTCTGTCAGAGTTGCTGGTAATAAAATGGATGAAGCAATTACTAGTTATATAAGAAAAAAATATAATCTAGCAATTGGCGACCAAACTGCTGAAGATATTAAAATTAAAATTGGCTCAGCTCAAACACTTAAAAAAGAATTATCAATGGAAGTATCTGGATGTAATACAATTACAGGTTTACCAGAAAGTATGATCATTAAAAGTACTGATGTAGTTATAGCTATCAAAGACGTTTTAAATGAGATAATTTCTGCCGTTAAATCAGTTCTGCAAAAAACTCCTCCTGAGCTTGCGTCAGACGTAATGGATAAAGGAATCATTATGACAGGTGGGGGAGCCAAACTTCGTGAATTCGATCAATTATTAAGTAAAGTCACAGGTGTTCCTTGTGAATTAGCCGAGGAAAGTGAACTCTGTGTAGCTAAAGGTACTGGTATTGCCGTAGAACATCTCGACGCCTACAAAAAATCCGTCTTGTGGGCTCGCTGAACGAGCCACTATTAAGCTTAGCGAAGTGGGTTAAGTAATCTATTAATTTTATTATTTGTTACATGCTAAATGTTATGTGCTATATGCTACATGATTAAGCCGCGCCCGCAACGCCTGAGCATATGCTCATTCTTGCGATGGCGGGCAGGGAGTCTCATGCTCATAGGTATAGATGGATCTCGGACTGCTAAAGATGCTCATACTGGCACCGAGCTTTATTCCACAAAATTAATTCAAACTTTAATGCACATTGATAATGAAAATCAATATATTTTATATACTCCAAAGGATTTGACACCTCGTCTTGGTAATTTACCAAATAACTTTTCTCAAAACATTATCCCTTTCAAAAAGCTTTGGACCCAAATTAGATTAAGCTGGGAAATGCTTAAAGATAGTGGCAAATTAGATGTCTTATTTGTTCCATCACATACTATCCCTCTAATACACCCTAAAAAAACTGTTGTGACTGTTCATGATTTAGGTTTTTTGCATTTTCCCGAACTTTACAGTAAAACCGAATTAGCCTATCAAAAATTTGGACTAAACATGGCCGTAAAACATGCATCTCATATTATTACACCTTCAATTTATACAAAAAAAGATATAGTCCGCAATTTTGGGCTAAACCCAAAAAAAATAACAGTAGTTTACCATGGTTATAATAATGATCTATATAAACCACGTTTGTATCCAAAAAAAGAGGGTGGGGAACTATACATATTTTTTGTTGGACGCCTAGAATACAAAAAAAATATTATGGGGCTAATCCAAGCATATGAGATGCTCCGACGCGAACCTAAAATTAAACATAAATTAGTTTTGGCGGGCAAACCCGGTTATGGATATGAAGAATATCGCGAATTTCTTAAAACCTTGCCAGAAAATATCCAAAAAGATATTATCGAACTAGGCTACGTTCCTGATCAAGAATTAGCTGGCTGGGTAAAAAATGCCGACATCTTCTTTTTTCCATCATATTTTGAAGGTTTTGGCTTTCCCGTTATCGAGGCTATGGCTTGTGGAGTTCCGGTGGTAACCTCTAAAATAACCTCCATACCAGAAATTGCCGGCTCGGCTGCAATGCTTGTTAATCCTAATAAACCTTTTGAGATGGCTGCAGCCCTATCAAAATTAATTAATGATCATAAGTTGTACAAATCATATATATCAAAAGGTAAAGTAAGATCAACTCTGTTTTCTTGGGAGAAGTCAGCTAACCAAACTCTAAATATTTTAGAAAATATAGCGAAAGAGTGATATAATATAGTAAATCCCAAATATCAAATAACAAATTACAAATAAATTCCAATATCCAATAGACTTGTTACGTAATAATTTTTGTAGCGAAAGCTAAGAATTTTGAGTGAAAATAAGCATAGCTTGTTACGCATTGATTAATTATTATATCTTGTAATAATGAAGAGTGAGGAAGTTGTAACAGAGTTACGCTGACGGACTATGAATTATTTTTTAACCAAAATTATTAGTTTGTAGCCCGCCTTGCCGGCGAGGCAGGTAAAAATGTTATTTCGTAATAAGTCTAATAATCAAATTACCAAAATTTTAAGAAATTAGAGAATTGTAATTTGAGAATTATTTGTTATTTGGTGCTTGTTATTTGTAATTTATAGTAGTTAGGTCAATTCTCCAAGGAGGAATTAATGGTATATGTTAGAAAATTTTTTGCTGTGGTACTAATAATTATTTTGTTTCCGCTTTTAATAATAAATATTTTAGTTTATTCGATTAATTCAACAATCTTAAACCCAATTTACCTACAAAATACATTATCATCCAATCACGTGTACGAAAAGGTTATTGAATCAGGGCTCCCTATTTTAGCAAGCAGTATTGGTCAAAACAGTGGGCTAGGTAATGTCATTGACCCTAATGATCTTGTTAAAATTGCCCAAAAAACTATTAGCCCAAGCCTGCTCGAGAGTCAATTTAATATAATATTTCAAGGTCTAAATAATTATTTAACAAATCAATCCGCTGATTTTGTTGCCAATCTCGATTTTACACAGTTAAAAAGAGATTTTTCCAGCAACTTTACTGATTATGTAAATCAAAATGTTGCAAATTTACCACCATGTTCACAAGCAGACATTGCTCAAATAAAAGATAATCAATCAATTAAATGTCTACCTCCGGGAATGTCCAAAAATGAAATTATAAAAAATAATAATCAAACCGATGAATTACTAAATACCTTGCCAGATCAATATGACTTAGGCAAATCTATTATGCAAAAAGGCAATGCCCAGCTAGAAACCTTTAAACGTGTAATCAATTATCTTAATCTGGGAATAATATTTTTAGCCTCATTTAATATTTTTGTCCTATTACTTATTGGATTATTAATCTGGAAACCTGCATCTTCATTAATTAAATGGGTCTCATCAGCCATAATAATTCCATCGAGCCTAATATTTTTGGGTTCTATTTTTGGTTATGTTTCTAGTAAAATAATCTCACCGACTTTTAGCCTTGGGTTGGTTCTTCCGGTTGAAGGGCGGGCAATATTAAATACCATAGTGTTTAGTATAATCGGACCTTTACAAATCAGGATCATCATAATCTCTGGTTTACTCACAACACTAGCAATAATTGGATATATTATTGCACACACTATTAATAAATCTAGTAGATCCAACTCAAGTAGTATAATCAAAAGGGAAAAATGAATAAATCAATCTATAAACAAATTGGGCTAGGTACTTTGTTATTATTAGGATACTTTCTTATCATATGTTTTAGTCAAATTCTCCTAAATGGATACCCATATTCTTTTTTTAGAACTATCCTAGTATTAATTTTGTATTGGATTATCTTAATGACTATTTTGGCAATTGCCATGTATTTTATTAAAGAAAAAATTATTTTTATAATCTCAGTAATTTTGAGCATATTAATTTCTTTATTAATTTATAATTTTGACACATATTTTATTATCGGCTCAATAATATTATTATTAATCACGATTAGTTCATATCTAGAAATTCAAAGAGATATTAAATCAAGGATAAAAATTGTTTTTGACTTGTCATTATCAAGTGGACTAAAAAAACTAATTTTCCCAACGGTTTTAGTCTTTGCGCTAATGTTCTATTATTCACCACAATCTGCAAATCCAAAAATAATTTTCCCCGAATGGATAAAAAATTGGGTCTGTAGCACTAAAATTCCATCAACAAATAATAATTTTTGCCAAATTCCTGATTTACTAGAAAACAAAATTTTTGGAGTAATTTTGCCGGGAATCAACCCAAATTCTACAATAGATGATATGGTCTATGAATCTCTGGCGCAAAGCCTTGGGTTACCAGGAGGTAAAGATCAATTCATCCGAGAAGTATTGCCAAATTTACCAGTTGAAAATATTGATTCTGCTAGAAATCAACTGATTAATTCATTAGGTTTAAAAGATAATAATGTCTCAGGTTCAACTCTGCTGAAAGATAGTAAAATCATTACTAATCTAATCAAAAATCGAGTGGGCGATGTGGGCAAATCCGAACAATTGCTTAAACTCGCTTATAGTTTATTATTTTTTGAAATTGCTATGTTTTTATCCAAGATATTTTTGCCACTTAGTATTGTATTTTTTTGGATATTTTATCAGTTAATGATTAAGACTAAATTTATTAAAATTGCTAAAACCACTTCCGAAATTGAGAGAGTTGAGTTATAATATAAATAGTATATTAATGAATGCCCGCCTATAAACTTACTGTGAAACGAACTACGTTCTGTTATCACATTGCGTTTTCCGGCGGACTTACGGTCCGCCATGGGCGGACACGGAGCGGAGGGGTTTATGAAAAAAGAAGAAGAGCGTCTTAGTGATCTATTTGTATTATTGTCTGGTGTAGCTGTAATTTTTGCAGTTTTTGATGCTTTTGGAATCACAATTTACGCTGTTAGCACACAATGGTTGTTAGTATCTGTTGTTTTAATGCTTTGGGCAATTTTTATTCACATCAAGGACTAAAAGTTATACTAAAGATTTATTAATGATATTCTAACCAGTAAATATGGTTTGTTTAATATGCGATTATGATATAATATTTATACGGGAGTTTAAATGAGTTGGATATCACTAGCAATTTTGGCCTATTTTTTATGGGCGATGTCTAATATAATTGATAAAATAGTCGTTACAAAATACGTCAAGGACTATTTTTGTTTATCATTAATGAGCATATTATTTGGTTCCTTTTTTATTTTAATCTATTCAATTATTGTTAGTGGCATCAACCCAATTAATTTAACTATACTTGTTATTGCGCTTCTTGCCGGATTTACTAGGGTCTTGGCTTATTGTTTTTACTATAAAGCCATGTCATATGAGGAGGCATCACGCGTAACAATTCTAACTCAACTTGCGCCAATTTTTACCTTGCTTTTTTCGGTTTTACTAATTAAAGAAGTACTAAATTTTAATGGATATTTAGCTTTTATTTTACTACTTATCTCTGGCATATTATCTTCAACAAAATTTGATGTAAAGAAAATTAAAATTAGTCTTGCTTTTTGGGATATGATATTGTTTGCAATCACAGTATCAGCTAGCGCAGTGATGATGAAATATATTTTTGGTCAAGCAAATTTTTGGCAATGTATGATTTGGATTGTTATTGGAGAAATAATTACATCAATAATAATATCAATATTATTTAAAAAATCTCTTTTCAAGATATTCAATTTGACTGCTCTTAAAGGAAAAATTCTTGTAATTTTTAATGAAATACTTAGCTCGTCTGCACTCATAATTTATAGTCTGGCGCTCACTTTAGGATCCGTAACTCTAATCGGCGCCTTATCTACATCAAACCCAATTTTTGTCTTTCTCATGGCATTATTAATGAGTATATTTGTTCCTAAAATTCTAAAAGAAGAAATCGATAAAAATACTATCATACTAAAAATATTTGCCATAATAATAATGGGTGCAGGAATATATTTACTTTGAATTACGTAATAGCCAATGTGTCATTGCGAGCGAGTAATCGAACGTGGCAATCTAGTTATTATTAGCATGCATTTGCTTGCCTATCGGTAAACAAGTATATTAGTATCACGACATTTTTATGAATCAAATTAATATTCTTAATACAAAAGTTCACGATATTACCATGGCCGAAACCATCAAGATAGTTGGTAATTTTATTAGTCTGCGTAAACCTCACCAAATTGTTACTGTTAACCCCGAGATGATTGTTGCTGCTCAATCTGACAACAAATTTAATAAGATTATTAATAATAGTAATTTAGTTATTCCAGATGGTACGGGGCTACTTTGGGCTGCTAGTTTTACTGGTCAACACCTTACCGAGAGAGTCACTGGCATTGATCTTGTCAATCAATTAGCCAATTTAGCCGCTAAAAAAAGATATTCTATTTATTTATTGGGTGCTATGCCTGGAGTTGCTAAAAAAGCCTCAGAAATATTAGTAAATAAATATCCGGGGTTAAAAATTGCTGGCTATTCATCGGATAACCCTGTGATTAATTTCCCCGATAAACCTGAGTATAAATTCCCTTATAATAATAGAACAACTGATATTAAACCATCTATTGCTAATCCAAATCTCAAAATTGTTAATAAAATCCGCTTAACTAAACCTGACATTTTGCTAGTTGCTTATGGCCACGTCAAACAAGAAAAATTTATTGCACAATATAGTAAATTATTAAACATACCTGTTATGATTGGTGTTGGTGGTGCTTTTGATTTTATAGTTGGTATTGCAATTCGTGCACCAAGAATTTTTCAAAAATTTGGCCTTAATTATCTTGGTTTTGAGTGGCTCTGGCGCCTCATAACCGAACCAAAAAGGTTTAAAAGAATTTTTACTGCCGTAATAGTCTTTCCATGGTTAGTTTTTATTGATATAATTTTGCACAAAAACCAAATCAAATAATACCACTATGACAACGACTGTGTCCCGTATATGACGATTCTGTCATAATACTATGCAATAGATTTGACAGAAAGGAGTTATACTGGGATAGCGTTTATAGTGGTACAGGAAATTAGATCATATAGGGTCTGTCGCCAAACATCATTTTGGCTGAAAATTACCACATTTGGAGACAGACCCGTGACTGCTGCAAACGCACAAGAAGAAAAAGTGGGCCTGCAAGAACAGCTGCAAACCCTTAGAGAAGAGAATCAAAGTCTTCTCCTACGACTCGACCAAGTTGTCAATGACAACGCCGCCCACCACTCAATTGGAGATAACGGGTGTGCGCTGGTAACAATCATCGAAACCTCCCAAACTGGCTTACCCACAAAAAAAGAAATAGTTGTAAGCCCAGCTTTATTGCAGTAGATACAAGTCTCTGCAAACATACAGGATTGCCCGCCAGCAGTCCTTTGTTTTTTGTCTAACCGGGTTTCTTCTAAAGGACTTCTTCTAAAGGACTGTCCTTCAGGGTAAAGTTAGATGTTACATTGTCTTGACAAATTAATCAAATGTTCATATAATAGTAATAGATGATAAGATTTGTAATGATATGGTAAGTTTAATTCTAAACTTACTTTTTTTTAAACTTATAATCTTAATAATATTATAATTAAAAATGTTACATGCCTGCCTCGAGTATTTTTCGAGAGGCTACATGCTACATGTTACATGATTAGAGGAGTTTTATGTCAATCTCACCATTTATGCAAGCACTAAACCAATTATGTGAAGAAAAGGGGCTTCCCAAAGAGATAGTTGTCTCAACTGTTGAGGCAGCTCTTGCGGCAGCCTACAGAAAAGATTACGGAAACCCGCACATGATCGTTCGCGCAGTATTAGACGAAGAAGATTTAGCAAAAACAAAGATGTTCCAAGTCTTTAAAGTAGTAACCGAAGAGGATTTTCAAGACGAGCATAATCAAATCTTGCTTAGCGATGCTAAAAAAACAAACAAAAAAATTCAAATTGATGAGGAAGTTGTTAACCCTTTACCAGAACATGCTGATTTTGGACGCATTGCCGCTCAAACAGCTAAACAAGTTATCATTCAAAGAATTCAAGAAGCAGAAAGAAAAATTCTCTTTGAAGAGTTTAAAAATAAGCAAGAAAAACTGCTCAATAGTACTGTCCAACAAATCGACGGTCGCAACGTCATAGTTAATCTTGGCAAAACTAACGCAATTATGATGCCAACAGACCAAATTACAAATGAAAACTACCAAATTGGTCAAAGACTTAAGGTATTTGTAACTGGTGTAGAAGAAACTAATAAAGGTCCAAGAATTACTGTTTCTCGCACGCACCCAAAAATGATTGAGGATCTATTTGCCATGGAAGTGCCAGAAATTACCTCTGGAACTGTTAAAATTGAAGGGTTAGCTCGTGAAGCAGGCTCTAGAACCAAACTAGCTGTATCTGCTAATCAAGATGGTCTTGATCCAGTTGGATCATGTGTTGGTCAACGCGGTATAAGAGTTCAGGCAGTATTAGCAGAAATTGGTAACGAAAAAATTGATATTATCCTTTTTAATGAGAAACCTGAGCAATACATAATTAACGCCTTATCTCCCGCAAAAATAATCGAGATAAAGCTTAATAAAAAACAAAAACAAGCTAAGGTTTATGTTGCCGAGGATCAATTATCCTTAGCAATTGGTAAAGGTGGACAAAATGTCCGCTTAGCTAGTAAACTCACCACTTGGGGCATTGATATAGAAAAAGCCTCCGCTAAAAAAGTTGAAAAGGCAGAACAAACTGACGAAGTTATCAACAATGATTCTGTCGAAGCAACGCTTATAACTCCAACAGCAAAACCTGATAAAAGAACCAAAAAAGAAACTAAAAAGAAAAATAAATCATAAATTTTTAGTTTTTAACTTTTTAATTTTTAATTTAAGGATTTATATGTCCGATCCTAAAGATATATTCAAAAAATTTGGTCCTTCTGCCAGGCATATCTTAGTTGCGGGACAAAAAATCGCTCAAAATATGCGCAGTGGTATTGGATCCGAGCATATTTTAATGGCCATGACCACTGCAGCTGGCACACTTGCATATGATATTTTAAAAGAAAACGCTATTAATATTGATCAAATTAAACTTGTTCTCAGCTTAAATAATATTCAAACTAATATTAATCAAGGTCTCTCTCAAGAATTAAAAAAATTACTAATAATTGCCGCTAAAAAAGCTACCGAGTTGAATAGTCCAATTATAGAATCGGAGCATCTTTTATGGGCAATACTATCTGACAATAATAATAAAGCCAATCAAGCTATTAATCGGATTGGTATTGATGTATCAGATCTTAAGCAACAGGTTGAAGAAGTTTTTGATGATTTACTATATGAAGATCCTCTTAGTACTCCGGGTCAAATTCCAAAAAATTTTGGATTATTTAATATGGATCCATATTCTATGCCACCAGGTTTTAATTTGATTAATCCTGACCTAATGAATCAAACTAAAACTAACGGTAAAAAATCTAAAACTCCATTTTTAGATCAATTTGGTATCGATTTAACCAAGCTTGCTAAAGATGATAAATTAGATCCAGTTATTGGTAGAAATACCGAGATTAGTCGAGCTATCCAAATTCTGGCTAGACGTAATAAAAATAATCCTGTATTAGTAGGGGAACCGGGAATTGGTAAAACCGCAATAGTCGAGGGGCTGGCTCAAAGAATAAATTCTAATCTTGTACCAGAGATATTAAAAGGTAAAAAAATTATTAATCTTGATCTAAGTTCAGTAGTGGCTGGTACTATGTATCGTGGCCAATTTGAAGATCGAATTAAAAAAATATTGAATGAAATTATTCTGAGTAAAAATATTATCCTGTTTATTGATGAATTGCATACTATTATTGGCGCTGGTAGCGCCGAAGGCAGTATGGATGCCGCCAATATTTTAAAACCATCATTAGCTAAAGGTCAGATCCGATTAATTGGCGCGACTACTAGTGAAGAATACCGCAAACATATCGAAAAAGATGCAGCTCTGGAGCGCCGTCTGCAAGTTATCAAAGTTCAAGAACCATCTGTTGAAGAAACCATAGCCATTTTAAAGGGAGTCAAATCTAAATATCAGGATCACCATCAAGTTACAATCACAGATAATGCCATAGTTTCTGCCAGCAAACTTGCCAAGAGATATATAGCCGACCGATATTTACCTGATAAAGCGATTGATTTAATTGACGAGGCTGCTGCTGCAAAACAAATTTTAAGAGAAGCTAACCCCGAGTTAGATAAAATATCCGAGTTAAAAAATAGCCTAAACAAAATTATTTTGGATAAAGAAAGTGCTGCAGAAAATCAGAATTATGAATTGGCTGCACAACTAAAAATTGATGAGCTAAAAATAATTGACCAAATAAATAAATTTAAAAAAACCTTCAATTATCAATCAGATATTGAGGTTAACGAGATTGATATTGCCCAGATTGTTTCTATGTGGACATCAATTCCACTTGATAATCTTATTCAAACGGAACAAAAAAAATTAATAAACTTAGAATCTATATTAAACAAAAAAATCATTGGTCAAGAAGAAGCCGTACAAACTATTTCTAGCGCAATTAGACGCACAAAAAGCGGGATTGGTGACCCAAATCGTCCAATCGGCGCCTTTATCTTTTTAGGTCCAACTGGTGTAGGTAAAACCGAACTAGCCAAAGTTTTAGCCTCGGAAGTATTTAATAATGAAAATGCACTAATCAAAATTGATATGAGCGAATTTAGTGAAAAACATAATGTGGCAAGATTAGTTGGTTCACCTCCGGGCTATGTTGGTTATGATGACGCAGGTAAATTAACCGAATCAGTCCGCAAACAACCTTATTCGGTAATTTTGCTCGACGAAATAGAAAAAGCTCATCCAGAAGTATTTAATATCCTCCTCCAAATCATTGAGGATGGTTATCTAACAGATGCTAAAGGTAAAAAAGTTAATTTTCGTAATACCATAATAATATTGACCTCAAATATCGGCTTGCAGGAATTAACCCGACAAGCTGCTATTGGGTTTAAATCGCACGAATCAAATCAACTAAAAATCGCTAACAACAAATACGAGGAGATGAAAAAAACAGTATTAGAACAATTAAAAAAACAATTTCGCCCAGAATTACTTAATCGACTCGACAAGATTATTGTTTTTAAACCACTTTATGAACCAAGTATTAAAAAAATTATTGATCTTCAACTTAAACAGCTTACGAACCGCATTAAGAATCAAGGAATAACTCTTGATATTAATGATAATTCAAAAAAATTCTTAGCCCAACATGGTTACGATCCAGAATTTGGCGCCCGACCAGTAAGAAGAATAATTTCTGAAATGGTCGAAAATCCATTATCCGATATGATCTTGAGCGGACAGTTAAACAAAAACGATAAAGTATTTGCTAAGTTGGTTGGCAATAAAATAATTTTTAGTAATAGGTAATGTATGATAATAAATCAAATACTAAATAAAACTAAACAATATTTAGATAAAAACGATCAGGCAGTAATAGAAAAAGCCTATCATTTTGCTGATAAAGTTCATAAAAACGAAAAACGAGGTACCGGCGAACCATACATCGAACATCCCCTACAAGTAGCTAGTTATTTAGCAGATAACGAATTGGACATGCCAACAATTGCAGCCGCATTGCTACATGATACAGAAGAATCAGATCCCCAAATAGTAAATAGTATAAAAAAGGAGTTTGGACAAGAAATATATGAACTAGTTGAAGGTGTCACAAAATTAGGCAAAATAAAAATCAAAAAAAATTGGTTTTTGCCTTTTAAACTACTACAAAATCACCAACAACGCCAAAACGGTTTTCAACGTCATGTGGAATCTTTAAGAAAAATGCTTTTAGCTATGAGTAAAGATATACGCGTAATATTAATCAAATTTGCCGATCGCTTACATAATATGCAAACTCTTAAAGGATTAAGACCTGATAAACGTTTGCGAATTGCCGAGGAAACATTAGAGATCTATGCACCAATTGCTCATAGACTAGGAATGGGTCGGCTCAAGGGCGAACTCGAAAATTTGTCTTTCCCATATGTATATCCTAAAGAATATAAGGAAACCTTAAGGTTAGCTGGTCAAAGTTATGATAATAAAGAAAAAGTAGCAGAAAAAGCTAAAAATCAAATTATTAAAATCCTGAATGTTAATAATACCAAATACAATTATATAGATGGTAGAAAAAAACATCTTTACTCTTTGTGGCGTAAATTACAACGATATGATAATAATATCAACAAAATTTATGATATGGTTGCGCTTAGAATCGTTGTTGAAAGTATCGAGGATTGTTATAAGGTATTAGGAATAATTCATAAAACTTGGCGCCCTTTAATTGGTAGAATAAAAGATTATATTGCTGTTCCAAAACCAAATGGTTATCAATCACTACATACTACTGTTTTTGGACCTGATGGTGTAATTATCGAAATACAGATAAGAACTATCCAGATGCATTATGGTGCTGAATATGGAATTGCAGCTCATTGGCATTATTCTCAAAATAAATCGTCTCAAAAACAAAGTGTAAAATATTTGTCTAACGAAAAACTAGATTGGTTAAATGATCTCGCTAATTGGCAAGAAAAACAAACAGATAAAAACGAACTTTTAAAAGGCTTAAACTTAGATTTTTTTAAAGACAGAATATTTGTTTTTACACCTCAAGGTGATATTCATGATCTCCCAGCAGGCGCATCACCAATTGATTTTGCCTTCGCCATTCATACAGAAGTGGGGAATAAATGCCAAGGATGTAAAATTAATGGTAAAATAGCAAAATTAAATCAATCATTAAAAAATGGGGATATTGTAGACATTTTTACAGATCAAAAGTCTAGAGGGCCTAAACGAGACTGGCTACGTTTTGTAGTTACAAGTCGCGCCCGCAGTAAAATAAAAAATTATCTAGACAAAAACCCTTTTCGTTAATTTGTCTTGCTTATTGATCATATTTATGATAAAATATGCTTAAAATAAGGATAAATATCTATGCGAGAAATTATTCAAAAACCTAGAGGTACAAAAGATATCCTTCCTGATGAAGATAAATACTGGAAATTTGTAGAAAACACTGTGATTAATAGATGTAGAGCTTTTGATTTTGGCCGTATTGATACACCAATGTTTGAGTCTATTAAGCTATATTCTCATGGGATAGGCGAGAATACTGATATTGTAGAAAAAGAAATGTATGAAGTAAGGCGTTACAAATCTGTAATATCTCCAGAATTAAAGCTAGACGATGATAATGAAACTCTGATTTTAAGACCAGAATTTACTGCAGGAGTTGTTCGCTCATATATCGAAAAAGGTATGCAAACATGGCCTCAGCCTGTAAAACTCTATAGTTTTGGTCCAGTATTTCGATATGATCGTCCGCAAAAAGGTAGATATCGCCAATTTTATCAATTTAATTTTGAAGTTTTGGGTAATGGAGAGCCACTAACAGATGTGATTGTTCTTCTTTTAATCTGGCAAATATATTCAGACTTAGGATTAAAAAATGACATAATTATTGAGATAAATTCTATAGGTTGTAAAACATGTCGACCTAAAATTCGCAAAAATTTAATTAATTATTATAAAGAATATCAATTAGCGCTTTGCCCTGACTGTCAAAAAAGATTAGAAACAAATCCTTTAAGAATATTAGATTGTAAAATCGAAAATTGCCAAAAAATATCTCGGGGTGCACCACAATTAATTGATCAAATTTGTAGTGAGTGTAAAAGTCATTTTAAACAAGTTCTAGAAGGCCTAGATGATCTAGAAATCCCATATGATTTAAATCCAAATCTCGTTCGCGGATTAGATTATTATTCAAGAACAACCTTTGAAATCCGTGATTTATCAGATGAAGCTCGCCAGTCATCACTTGGAGGTGGAGGACGATATGATAATTTAGTAGAATTATATGGTGGTCGCTCTACACCAGCTATTGGATTTGCCGGCGGGGTAGAGAGAATAATTGAAAAAATCAAAGAACTTAAAGTAAATATACCTGATACAATAAATTCAGAGATTTATATTGTTCAAATTGGTGATAAAGCTAAAAAACATGCCTTAAAATTAATTTATGACCTGGGTGAAAAAGGTTTTGCCGTAAGTTGTTCTCTTGGTAAAGAAAGTCTTAAGAGTCAGCTTAAAGCATCAGATAAAGCTGGCGCAAAATTAACTTTAATTATTGGTCAGCGTGAAGTTTATGATAAATCTGTTATTCTAAAAGATATGGATGAGGGCTCTCAAGAAACTGTTAGTATCGAAGATTTAGATAAAGTTTTGTTAAAAAGATTAAGGTCTATCTAATTATAGCTATTTGAGATAATTATTAAACGGACTTAAAGTAATAAAATATGAAAAAAAATGTTAAAAAAATTAAATTAAATCAAGATGTAAAAGATTTATTTAATGCTTTTAGTAAAATTGATACTCCAAAAGAAAGAGAGATTTTTTTTCATGACTTGCTCTCACCTGAAGAAATGAAGGATATTGCCAGACGTTGGAAGGTTGCTAGAATGCTATCCAGCGGTACTTCCTTCACAGAAATTGAGGAAAAAACTGGTATGAGCTCTACTACCATTGCCCGTATATCTAAGTGGATGAGGGATGGCTACGGCGGTTACCAAACTATGATTGATAAGGAAAAGAAATAAGGTTCTAACCGCCAACAATTAGATTAACTAAAAACTTAAAACGAAAAATTAAAAACCACAACTAAAAAATAAAAAGTTTTAAGATTTAAGATTTGGATTTTAGTTTTAAGATTTTACATTTAAGTTTAGTTAAAAAATCCGTGGTTGAGGTACGATATATGTCCTTCCCCATCATCACAATCTGTGACAATATCCGTTCGCTCTATAACGTAGGAGCGATTTTTAGAACTTCTGACGCTGCTAATATAGAAAAAATATATCTCTGTGGCATAACAGGATACCCCAAAAATGACCCAAATTGGTTTCAGACTAAACGGATAGAAAAAACCGCCCTCGGCGCCACTAAAACTGTTCCGTGGTCTTATCGCAAAGATACAGTGCGATTAATTAATAAACTCAAGCGCGATGGTATAAAAATATATGCTCTTGAGACAGTGTTACATGCTACATGTTACATGAATTGTAATTATACCTTCCCATGTGCTTTGGTTCTGGGTCATGAAACACAGGGAATAAACCCTAAAATATTAGATCTGGTTGACGAAATTATCCAAATCCCTATGTACGGAACTAAAACCTCCCTCAACGTCGAGGTCGCCTACGCCATCGCAGTTTACGAAATTCTAAAACATCTCCCACAAACTCTTAACCATAAAAACAAAAAGTTATGCTAACCCAAACCTGTTCCAACTTCCGTCCATTCGACAAGCTCTCGTTCGAGTCTGAGCCTGAGGG
>CAZXAY010000013.1:0-27153 GCA_964638435.1 uncultured Candidatus Saccharibacteria bacterium
ACGCTCTGAGCGATTGCGTCATAACTCGTTTTTGTGCGTAGTGTTTGCAAATTTTCGACTAAAATTTGCGTATTATGCGTAGATTATGTATAATTTAATTATTAAACACCATCTACTAACCACTAATTATATTTAATCATTATTTACAATATTATGCAAGATAAAGTCTTATCCAATACAAGATGCGCATGAAATAATGATTGATTCCAATTCAAAATGAACATGAAAATATTTATTGTTTTGAATTGATTAGGTAGGTGTGAGTCGTCATAATTAAAGTTATGATGACAATAAAAATGAACGACTCACATGTTTTTAGTATTTCACAATTAAAAGAATTTTTAAAGCTTGATCACGCTATTAAATTTCAACCAATTTCCCAAAAAGAAAAATATCTTTGGATTGGCAAAGTATTGGAGAAATTTAGGTATTTTAAACTTGTTAAAAAAGAGAAAGGTGTAATCAGAGATTATCTTCGTAAGATGACTAGTTTATCACCATCTCAGATTACCCGCATAATTGCTAGAAAAAGAAAGTGCGGCAAAGTTTTCTTGTTTTCCACTAAAAGACATCGGTTCCCCAGGATTTATGACCCCAATGATATTGGACTTTTAATTAAAACCGATAATCTGCATCTACGACTTTCAGGAAATGCTACCAAGAATATTTTTAAGCGGGAATATGAAATTTTTGCCAAATTCGAGTTTGAAAAATTATCCAAAATCTCAGTCAGCCATCTTTACAATTTAAGAGAAACTAGACAATATCAATCGCACAGTTTAACTATTAAAGGAACTGTTAGCAACCATAGTTCGCGAATCGGCAAAAGAGAAAAACCTGATCCCCAAGGACAACCGGGATATATCCGAATAGATACGGTTCATCAAGGTGATTTAGAGAAAGAAAAGGGTGTCTATCATATTAATTTAGTAGATGAAGTAATCCAATGGGAAATAATTGGCTGTGTGGAAAAAATATCAGAAATATTTTTAGAGCCTCTGCTTAATGATTTAATCAGCCAATTTCCTTTTAAAATCATCAACTTCCATTCTGACAATGGTTCAGAATATATTAATAAAGTAGTGGCAAAATTACTCAACAAATTGTTAGTAAGACAAACTAAATCACGAAGCCGCCATTGTAACGACAATGCTCTGGCTGAAAGTAAAAATGGCAGTATTGTCAGAAAACACATTGGATATTCCTACATCTCTAAAAAGTATGCCCAACCAATAAATCAGTTTTACAAAGAATATTTTAATATTTATCTTAACTATCACCGACCATCAGGATTCGCTACAATGATAACAGATAAGAAAGGAAAACAGAAAAAAATCTACAAAACCGAAAATTATCAAATCCCTTATGAGAAATTAAAATCAACTCTTGACTCTCAAAAGTATCTAAAAGAGAAAATTACTTTTGACAAATTAGATAAGATTGCTTATGCTGTAAGTGATAATGAATTTGCCGAAAAAATGAAAATTGCCAAAACTAAACTATTTGATAAAATTAAATAACTATAAAATTAACAAAATATTAACAAATTTTCTTTAATTATTGACACTCACTAAATCACAATTTCATGCTCATATGATGATTGGAAAATACTGATAATCAAAAATATTTAGATCAAGTTGCATTAGAATTAAAATTGAGAAATTATAGTCTCAAAACTATTAAAGCATATATTTTATGCTTGAAAGTATTTTTTGATTTTCTTGAAACAGATCCTAAAATTTTGAATGAAGATAAGATAAAAGATTTTTTACTACTGTTACAATCAAACCATAAATCATCTCAAACTATTAATCTATATCTAAATGCTATTAAATATTTTTATCGAGATATTGTTAAAAATAATAAAAAAATTGAAATAAGATTTGCAAAAACAACAAATAAATTACCTATTGTTTTAACGCGCGATGAAATTACTAAGATTATCAGTGTTACGTCTAATAAGAAACATCAGCTAATTATTTCCTTAGCTTATGGGGCTGGGCTTAGAGTTAGTGAAATTATAAGCTTAAAAATTAAGGATATAAATTTAGCAGAATTAACCATTCACATAAAAGAAGCTAAGGGGAAAAAAGACCGCATTACAATTTTCCCTAAAAAATTAACTGGTTTTTTGCAACAAATTATTGCCCGTGGTAATAAAAATGACTATATTTTTGAAAGCGAGCGGGGTGGTAAATTGTCTGAAAGAACTTGCCAAAAAATATTTGAAAACGCACTCATAAAAGCTAAAATAAATAAGGATGCAACTTTTCATTCATTGCGTCACAGTTTTGCCACTCACCTACTCGAAAATGGCACTGATGTGCGTTATGTGCAAGAATTATTGGGTCATGCTAACATTCGGACTACACAAATTTACACTCATGTCACCAACCCAAATATCAAAAATATCAAAAGCCCATTTTGAATTAAAGCTTATAATCTATTCTCAAATTCTTAAGAATTTGAGAATAGATGTAAATAGTGTATAATAGAGTTATGAATATAATATGTAAAAAATTAGAGAGAGTATACAAGGGAGTGGCCAACCACCGCCGTATTGAAATAATGTTTTTAATAGATAAACACAATGAATTGTCGCTTAATGAAATAAGTGAATTAATCAAATGTAATTTGAAGACAATTTCTGAGCATACCAAAAGACTTTATTTGGCTGGGCTTGTAAACAAACGTCATTATGGCAATAATGTTCTACATTCACTGTCACCTTACGGAGATAAAATTTATGCAACTTTTAAACTATTCTTAAATTCTCAAGAATTTGAGAATAGAAACAAAAAATAATTTTATGAAAAATGAAAAAATACAATTTATAAATTCGCGGACAATTGCTCAGACGCAAGGAGAAAACTTGGCAGCAACCCAAGTGATTTTGCACGCTTTAGATCGTAAAATCAAATCAAAAAAAGATTTGCTCCAAATTCAAAAAGAGGTTTGCGAGGAGATGGGTTCGACTTTTTTGACTCAGCCAATGTTATTAAATACGTATAGAGAGCTAATAAAGGAAAAACAAATAAATGCGAATGATTCATTATTCCAGATATTAAGAAAACGCCGAATACGTACATTATCTGGTGTCGCACCGGTGGCGATCTTAACCAAACCATTCCCCTGCCCTGGTAAGTGTATATATTGTCCAAGTGAACCTGACATGCCAAAAAGTTATATTTCTAACGAACCGGCAGTTATGAGGGCAATATTGGCTGATTTTGATCCAGCTAAGCAAATTGAAATAAGATTACGCGGATTAGAGATCGCGGGAAATCCCACTGATAAGATAGAACTAATCGTGATGGGTGGAACTTGGAGTGCATTACCGAGAGATTATCAGCTAAAATACATCGTTGCTTGCTATAGGGCGTGTAATGAGTTTAATAATAAATCCGAAGCTCGAAGTACGAAATCCGAAACAAATTCAAAATTAGAATTAAAAAATCAGAAACAAAATAATAATGTATCTCTCGACTGCGCTCGAGACAATAATTCTAAAGTATCAGAATTATTGCAAGAGCAAACAAAAAACGAAAAAGCGAAGTATAGGATTATTGGATTAACACTAGAGACTAGACCGGATTATATTAATGAAGAAGAGATTAAATGGATGAGAATGTTAGGGTGTACTAGAGTGGAATTAGGTGTTCAATCAATTTACGATCGTGTACTAAATAAAAATAAAAGAGGTCATAAAGTTGAAGCAACTATTAAAGCAACAAAGCTATTAAAAGATGCAGGATTTAAAATTTGTTACCACATGATGCCCAATCTATATGGATCAAATTTAAAATTTGATTTACAAATGTTTAAGGAACTTTTTAGTAATCCAGATTTTCAGCCAGATATGATAAAAATATATAATTGTGTGGTTACTAAATATTCCCAACTTGAAAAACTTGTAAAGTCAGGCAAATTTATATCATACACGGACGAGGAATTAATAAAATTAATGATTGAAATCAAGCAAATTTTACCCGAATATGTTCGAGTTTTAAGGCTTGGGCGCGATATTCCCGCAGATAATATAGTTTGCGGTAGTAAAATGAGTAATATCAGGCAAATTGTCCAAGACAGGATTAGAGTTAAAAGTAGAGAGTTAAAAGTTAATAGTTATGGATGTAAATGTATAAGATGTCGGGAGATACGTGAGGATACAAAATTACCTGTAAAACTAAAACGAATTGATTATGATGCATCAGATGGCAAGGAAATATTTTTGCAATACGTGGATAATAACAATCGTCTTTATGCACTCTTGCGATTACGCATAGTAACAAGTGACAAGGCTAAATTTACTGCTATAATCCGTGAAGTACATACATATGGGCCAATGAATCAGATTGGAGTTAGAGTAAGAGATAAAGTCGTGACTCAACATCAAGGATTAGGAAAAAAATTAATTTTAGAAGCTGAAAGAATTACTAAAGATGAATTTGGTTTAAATAAAATTACAGTAATTTCTGGCGTCGGAGTTCGTGATTATTATAGGAAACTAGGATATAATTTAGAAGATACATATATGGTTAAGTACCTACGAAATACAAAATTAACGAAATACTAAAATTTGATACGAACTTTCGTATTTAGATGCTTTAGTATTTAGTAGGATAAATATTATGAATATCCCACAACATGTTGCAATAATACTTGATGGTAACCGTAGATGGGCTAAAGAACGTGGTTTGCCAACACTTTTGGGTCATAAAAAAGGTTTTGAACAAGCCCGTAAAATTACTAAATATGCTGCTAAAATAGGTATAAAATATTTATCCTTTTTTGCGTTTTCTACCGAAAATTGGAAGCGGTCTAAAGATGAAAAATTATATCTATTTAAATTATATCGTTTGTGGGCAGTTAAAGAATTTGAGGAATTAAATAAAACTGGTTTTAGGGTAATATTTTCTGGTGATATTGATGCTTTTCCTGATGATTTGCCAATAATATTCAAAAAGTTGATAGATAAAAGTAAAGATAATACTGGTATGGTTGTAAATTTGTGTTTAAACTATGGTAGCAAACAAGAGATTTTACGTGCGACTAAACTAGCTTTAGTAGATAAATTAAATCCAGATGATTTGTCGGAAGAAAAATTTTATTCGTATTTTTATACTAAAGATTTACCACCTGTTGATTTAATGATACGTTCTAGTGGCGAGCAAAGAATTTCAAATTTTTTGCTTTGGCAAATTAGTTATGCGGAATTATTTTTTATAAAAAAACGCTGGCCAGACTTTGGCCAAGATGATCTGGATAAGATTATTGAGGAATTTAATAATAGAGAACGTAGAATTGGGAAATAAATATTATATCAAATTAAATTTTATTGATTTCATAAACTACATTTTTTCTTTCAACTATTATCTTCCAATTATTTTTTTTAGCACAGTGATACAATTCTGAATCAGGGTTAAAAACAATTGGATTTTCGACCATTTTTAATACGCAGTAATCATTCATGGTATCTCCCACAGCAATAGAATCTTTTAATAACAATTGATTATTATCTATAAATTCTTTGATAAAAATTTCTTTATCTTTTGCTGGTTCAGAGAGAATTGTTCCAGTATAGTGACCATTCCCCCCAACTTCAAACTGGGTCCCAAATACATAATCAAATTTTAGATATTTATTTAGCTCAGTTAAATTTTCTGTTAGTGACCCTGAAACGCCGATTAAAATATATTCTTGGCGTAAGTGTCTAATTAAATTACGAGTGTATTTGAAATAAATTGATTTTTGACTTCTAACTAGCTCTCGAGATACTTTTAAAACCTCTTTTTGACTTATGCCACAAATATTTTCTTTAATTAGTTCGACGAGCTTAGAGGCATATTTTAAATAATCAGTTTTTCTATTAAAATATGAATTTCTGATTTTAAGAGCTTGCCAATAAACCTTACGTTTAAACATTTTACGTGCGATAAGTATATCAAAAGTACGGAACAATAAACTAGATCGATAGATTGTACCATCGATGTCAAAGATAGCGATTTTTTTACGAGTTGTGGGTTTCATGTTAACCTTATCAAACTTAAATGTTAAAACTAAAAGCTCAAATTTACAACTAAAATCTTAAAAGTTTTTAATTTTTAGATTTGGTTTTAAGTTTTTCGTTTTAAGTTTTTAACTTACTTATTAGTATTTGTAAATCACTAGGTAACTCCGATTTAAAACTCATTTCCTTTCCATTATAACAGAATTCTAGTTTGTGTGCATGCAAAAATTGTCTTTTTAAATCCATTTCTTTAGAAATTTTTCTTGAGATTTTTGTATTATATTGTTCGTCACCGATAATCGGCCAGCCCTTATACTTCATCTGAACTCGTATTTGATGGGTACGGCCGGTGTCAATCGACACAGACATTAGACATAGGACATTAGACTTTAGACTATAGTTATTTAATATTTGATAATGAGAGATGGCTGTTTTAGCCGATTCGTCCATGTTTAAAATGCTGGTGGTTTTATTACGAAAATCCTTACCGGATCTTGAGATTTTAGTGATAATTTCACCTGACTCAGGACTCACTGGTCCTAATACAAGTGCTAAATAGGTTTTCTTAATTTCATGATTCTGAAATTTATTTTGAAAATCTTCTAAAATTTGAGGGTTTTTTGCTATCAGTAATAGTCCAGATGTATCCTTATCTAGTCGGTGTATTATTCCAGGCCTATCTGGATCAGGCCAATTCAACTTTTGCATTGATGGATATCTATCAAATAACCAGTCAACTATAGTTGACTTTTTCTCACCGGCACCTTGGTGAACTATCATTCCTGCTGGTTTATTAATAACTAATAAATTATCATCTTCAAACAATATTTTCATTACAAACCCTATAGTATTTTATTAAGATTAGTTTGGTTGGTCATCCTAAGACGAGGTATCTCAAATAAATTATTTTTGTTTGAGTCATATATACCACTTATTGTAGTTGTAGCAGTTGTATAATTATTTTTCTTTAATGCTTCAATTACTTTATCACCATATTTTCCGGATGGATAACAAAAGTCAGTAATTACAACTCCTATTTTTTCTTCGAGAACTTTTTTACTTTGCGTTATCTCGTTTTCTACTCTACTATTTGTGGCTTTAGATAAATCTGGATGACTTAATGTATGAGAACCAATATCCATACCATTATTTTTTAGTTGAGTAATTTGATCCCATGTTAGGTAATTATATTTACCAATGTTATTAGTAATGATATAGAAAGTTGCAGTAAAATTATATTTTGTTAATACTGGCAGAGCATTTGTATAAGCATCTTGATACCCATCGTCAAAGGTTATTATTAATGGTTTGTAATTTACTTCAAATGGTTTTTCTAAATATCTAAAATCAACAGTTTGGTATCCATTATCTTTGAGCCATTTAAGTTGAGAATCGAATGTAGTTGGTGACACGGAAAGATTTGTGCCAATCTGATCTTTTTCATTATTATAATCTCTGATATAATGATACATTAAAACTGGTATTTGGTATGAATTATGAAAGTTTAATTCTTCTAGTTTAATTTTTTGGTCTTCATTTAAATTAGCAATCTGATTATTACTTGTATCTATTGAGCTACCCATAACCTTGGGATAGTAACTATTTACTTGATTATGTGATAATAAACTAGAATTTTGGTTTAATAAATTAATACTTAAAAAAGCGGTATAAATCAATATTATAGTGATAATACTAGCAAATAAATATAATAATTTCTTGTTTGGCATATTTAAATAATAACATAAAAATTGACCATATAAAAGGTATGCCGCCAACTAGATATTGGCGGCAAGGTGAGTATACTCTAAAAACTTAGTTTCGACTTTCCTCTAGAGCGATTTTTTGTATCTTATCTGAGAGAGAAAAGTCGCCGATATAGTATGGCTTATAGCCACAGATTTTTCGATAGAATTTGGAAACGTATAGATAGTAATTAGCGGTTTGATGGATCCGATGATAGTCTTCGTACTCATAATAATCTATGTGAGGTGGTGCAGTTATATTTCGTGGTTTTTTGGGATGGAGATCTTTTAATAATTGAAGATATGCGATCCATTCACGGGTGTTTTCGGTCATAGCCCCTTCCTCAAAATCATTCCATCGGTAAACAACCTCTTCTGGCACTGTTGTAAGAATTAAATCAGCTCCACATTGCCAAAGTCCAATGACTTTAGGAAAATTTTCGTCATCACGGCTGATTGGCCCAAGATAGTCGTAGTATTTATTTAATTGTCTATCCCACATAGTTGAATATTTTTTGGAATCAACAATAAACTGTGAGGGTACTTTTATTGGGATTATTGTAATGCTTGAATTCGGGCTAGAATGTAAGCTGGCTATATCATCTTTTTTGCGAACTAATTGGTGACTTGTAAATATCAATTTGTCACCAGGTAAAGTTTTATTGAACACCTCAAGAGATAGATCAATACATGCGTATGGAAGATCATCATTATCGCAAATTTTCTTATTATTCTGTAATTTCACCATTGACCGCATAAATACATTTTTGTCATCTATTTTTTGGGTTGGGAAATCATGTCTAATTTGCTCCTTAATGGTTAACACTATGCCTGCCCTAATAGATTCTGGAGTTTGGTTGCAAAAATAATCTATCGGGAAATCGACATTCAGATATTTTACATCTTTACCTTTTTCACAGATTCGAATCATTAAAGGGCTCCATGTTGATTCACTCAATATGACCCCCTCATAGGTTTGCCATTGAAGTTTTTGTGTGGTCATAAATCCAGCAAGAAATGTAAAAATTATTGTAACCAAAATGAATCTTACTTGACATTTTTTCACGCTAATGTCCTCCTTTGTTATGGTGCGATAAAATATCCAAATCAACTATATTATATCATATTAAGTATAAAAAATCCTTTATAACAAAATATCCGCTAGCCGCGAGTGTAGATTGTCACAATGAATTCCTAGGATATTGTGACAACATATCTCGCAACTAGCGGTATATTATCCTCTTTCGAGGACACTTATACTATAGCACATTTTAGCAATTTTGTCAAGTCCCACACAACAATGAAGACGAATTGCGAATTATGAATCATGGATTATAGATGATAATGATGATAATATAATAATATTTATGATATGTTTGTTGATTTGTGGTATAATGTACTTGTGAGATTAATCAAGTGTCTAACAATTTTATTAATAACTATTTTCCCATCAATTTCGCGGGCGGTTTTTGTTAATACATATTATAAAACCAATGCAGATGGTAAAGTTACCCAGACTATAAATTTAAGTTCTTCACAGCAAATTCCATTAAGTTTTAGTTGGTGTAATCCATTAACATGTGGTAATCCCGATCACCCAGACTTGGGTTGTATACTTGATTTATATATGCCCCAATTTATTAATAGTTTTGATTACGAGTTAAAGGTTAATGCTTTTCCGGGTGCGATTCCAGAAAAAATCTATTTAAAATCTGGTCCAATATTTGGGGTAACTTCGAATTATGGTCAGTTTACAAATGATATTCAAAATGATTGGAATAAAAGCATTTTAAAAGAGAAACCAACTATTAATAACGATAATAGTATAACACTAAAATTTAAGACATACCCCACTAATTTTGGGTTTAGGTATTCTTCAATTATACCTAATATGGTTTGTGGGCTGAATAATCAAGAGTATGAAGCATTTAAAAACAAATATGGGATAACCTATAATAATTTTTATAATGCAACCCAAAAGATTGTAGTGGTATGGAAGGCCACAAAATACGGTGTTTATAATCAAGAGATTGACTTAAATGGTAGTCCCATAACAGTTAATGCTATCGCTGATCAACCAGAGGATATAACTAAATCCAGTAAAAGATCTATAAAATTTTCTTACAACAAAAATTATGACGAAATAACTAATTTAAGTACAAATATATTGCTTAGCAGTGGTAAAGATGTTAAACAAAAAGATGAACAGACAAATCTTACTAATGCTGGTGTCATCAGCAATGATTCAGTTAGCTATAAGAATTTTATAAGTTATCTAAATAATCAAAAGATTCTGATTAGTGAGGTTAATGCTACTGATGCAATAATGAGTGTTATAGAAAAAAAGCCGATATGGGTAGTTTATTCTGAAGCAGGTACAAATAATAGTGTTGTTGCAAAAATTACAAATTATAACGCGAAGAATGATAGTTTTAAGATTCAATACATTAATGGTAATAAGGCTAATGTGCCTTGGAACACTTTGCTAAAAGGACAACCATGGTTTTTGAAAACAATGTAAACAACCAAACAGAATTGGTCACTGGTAATATACAAACTCAGCAAATTCATAGTTCGTCTAACACTAATAATGTGGATGTTGGCTTTAAAAAACCTAAAGTTAGTTGGAAGGTATTTTTGATAATATTTGGTTTGATATTAATAATTGTGGTAATTTATTTATTAATATTTAGTAACAAAAAACCAACAGAGATTAATTTTAGTGATAGAAAAGTGGTTGTTTTAACAAATACCAATCAAGAATTTGCATACAATGGTGAATGTATCGAATCTTATCAAATCTATACGGCTGGGGTTGTTAGTGGTGTGCAACAATACACGCTAAGTATTATATTAAAGTCAAATCCTATCAATAATGACGAGTTAATTAGTAAGTTGAATGAAGAAAAATGCCAATCAGAAAATGATAAAGTTAGTAGTGAGGTAGTTAGTAAATTAAATCTCACCAATCAAAATCAAGATGTTTTTACAACTACATATACTACAAAAAATGGTAACAGGATAATTTTACCATAAATAGTACTAGATAAATTATTCTAATAACTTTTTTTCTTCCTCATTTTTTTGGTGCTCTAGTGATCTAACATTATCAATTTTACTTGATAAACGCGAATAGCCATTGTTGACTGAGTCCATGGTATTTTTTGCGTTGGTGATATGTTTATTAAGTACATTAAGATCCTCACCCATTTTATTTGATTCTTGCTGTATTATTCTAAGTGTGGCTAAAATTTGTCTGCTCATTTCATTAACACGTTTACCTTCTAAACCAAGCATAATGGTGCGCAAATAATAAAAGAATGTACTTGGGGAAGCCAAAATAATTTTGGAGCTTAATGCATAATCATAGAGCTCTCGCAATTTTTCATTATTCAAGACTTCAAAAAATATACTTTCGGATGGAATATACATAAAGGCAAAATCAGTTGTTCCTTCATCTGGAACAATGTATTTTTTAGAGATTTTTTCGATATGTTTTTTAAAGTCAATTCGAAAGGCGCGGTAATGTGTAAGTTTTTCGGCTTCTTCTTTAGCTGTGATCATTTTATTAAAATTTTCTAAGGGGAATTTGGCATCAACAGGTACAATACCTGCGTCGATTTTAATAGCAAAATCAACAATTTCGCCGTTTTTAAAGTGGTGTTGGACTTCATAAAGTTCTTTAGGCAGGATTTGTGCTAGTAAATCTTTGAGTCCTTGTTCACCAAGATTACCCCGAAGTTTTGGTGAACGTAGAAAGGCTTGAAACTCTTGCAATTGAGTGCCAATTTGAGTCATTTGTCCAAGACGTTCCCCTACTCCAGTCATTAAACTTGCGTAGTTAGAAAGTTGATTATTAATCATTTTATTAGATTCATCAATGCGACTTTGCATTGATTGAAGGTTTTGGTTAAAAACCTGAAAAAGCGGATCTTGTGCAGAAGACTTTTTCATTTCTTCTAGTTTTTTTAAAATCATACCCACACCAAAACCAATGGCTGCTAAGAATATTATTACAATAATCAAAGTGTTTATATCCATTTTTTGTCCTTTAGCTCAATAAATTATTTTTTTTCTTTTTATCAAATAATGATCCGCCAACGACCGCACCTTTTCTTTTAGCTTTCCTAAAAGATTTTTTTAAATCTTCCATGGAATTTTTACCCTGCTTCATAGTTTGGCAAATTGGGCAGTCGTCAAAAAGTTCAAACTCATCTTCTGATTTTTTTGTTTTTTTCATTTTCTTCCTTTACCTTGACCCCCACTAGGGTCGAAGGGTTTCTCGACTAATTCATCAATTTTTTTTCCATTAAACTTCTTCAATCCCAATATATTCCAAATTATCTCTTTCTTCGACTTTTGTATTTCCATTTTCCATTTGAAAATCTATTGAATAAGTTTTCGGATTCGCCCAAGATTCAATATCAATAGTACCTATAATTTTTATCTCTATTTTTAACCTTAACAATTACCATTTTTACTCCCTTCTATGACTTTTTCTACTTCTAGCTTTGCTGATTCTAATAACTCTTTTGATTGTTTTTGTAACAAAATTGAATCTTTGGTCAATTGCTCAAGTTGTTTTAATTTATTGAAATCAAATAATATTTTTGGAATTGGCAGGTTAACCAGATCTTTTGGATATAAATGCGATGTTTCACCAGTAATCTGTTGCTGAATTAATTTGTAGGCAATCGGGCTACGCAAATACCATAGCAAAACATACGGGTTAATTTCTGTTGATCTAATAATTAACAATTCCGCAACAGCTGATAATTTGTTAGAATATTTTTTTGGTATATCAAAAACTATATCAAGTTCTTTACCAATATAATATGCTTGATGCGCGGCGCTGATAAGTAGAATGTCATTTTTTTGAACTCTTGATTTTTCGGATTTTTCCCAAGCTTCAGAGGTTACAAATGCTCGATTATTCTCAGTCCAATTTATGCCTTTATTGGTCAAGTCTCTAACTTTCAATATTCTTACACCTTTTTTGGTATAGGCAGTCTTCGATGGTGTTTTGCCCATGTTAATAGATGTGACCTTACCGAGCGGTAAAGCACCATTACTAAAAATTGGAGAGAATAAAATCGATTTTTGGCGGTAATATTCGCCATCTAGCCGATCTTCGAGTTGGGAGAATGGAATAGAAAAAGTTTTCTGTGGGATAGTTTTATCGTTTCGGATATTTAAATACTCATATAGCAAATTTTGAGCTTCATAAAATTTACGATTTGCAACGGTACCGATATTGATAGATTGTTTTACCGAATCAGATATTTTATCTTGTGTTTGTTTATCTGGAACTGGCACCTTTATTTCAAATACTTCTTGTTCTGAGATCGCTGGGTACATGACTGCAGACGTAGATCTTGTCAATTGTTTAATGGCGTATTTTGTTTTTAAAAAAGCAAAAAGATAACCAGCTTTTATTTTTTGGGGTTTTACTACTGTAAAACCAGTTGAACATACAATATCCTTAAGATTATCACCTATTAAAACAATGGCATTTCTGTTTGGACGGACCATAGATATTAAAATATCCCCGACGTTTACTCTGCGTCTTGCACGGCTTGGAGCTAAGTATCTGGGAATTAATTGAAGTGTTACTGATCCTGAGTTTAAATCAACATTTGCAATGTCGAGATATTTTATGATCCCAATTTCGTGTTGTGGATTATAGCGTAATTGTTCGCTGCATGCTAATTCTGCTAACTTTTGAGTTATACGTAATTTATTTAAACATGATTCCACTTCCAAAAACTCCGGTTTATAATATTCTGCATCAAGTCGGTCTTCAAGTTGCGAGTAATGTATAATTGATTTAATCATAAATTATTTTCTTTATATTCTTGCCATGCTTTTACAACCTCCGTAACATCTTCATCCAAAATTGGCTCGCCATTTTCGTCTAATATTAACTCACTATTATCATTTCGTTTATAGAGTGGAGTACCTCTTTTATCACCATCGTAACCAATTTTTTCAACAATTCCAAAAAAGATTT
Source organism: uncultured Candidatus Saccharibacteria bacterium (assembly GCA_964638435.1). Lineage (GTDB taxonomy): Bacteria > Patescibacteriota > UBA1384 > JAMDBS01 > CAZXAY01 > CAZXAY01. The sequence continues at coordinate 13,763 of CAZXAY010000013.1, forward strand.
GATAATCTTTCTTCTTCTCTTTTTCTAATAATTCTTGATCAAGTTTTTGTAGGAAAATAATTGATGCTTTAACACCCGTGCCGTGAGGGATAAAAGTTTCTTTTGGCAAACTAATTACTGCCAAGATTTTTGCTTTGTCTTTAATATATTGTCTTAAAAAAGCAAGAGTGGAGTTGGTGATATCGCCATCAGGTAAAACAATGCCAGTCCGACCACCATTTTTTAACAGTTCTAGACAACGCTCAATAAAAAGAATATCTGGAACTTGATCGGTTGTAATATTTGTTTTCTCAAAAACCCTGACTTCATTTAGTTTCCACTTATGTCCCAAATCATACTCATCCAAAATATTTTTGCTAGTAACTTTTCCTTTGCTCCCAAATGGCGGATTAGTTAGAACAATATCAAAAGTTCCTGGTTGAATTGCTGTTGCGTTTGATTCTATTGCTTCTTTTTGAATTGTTGCAAATGATGCCAAAGAATCGGCCGAAAATATACCTGTGTGGCCGTCATCCTCAAGAATCATACGCATTTTAGTCACTTTTGCTAATCTTTTTGAGATATCTATTCCTCTAATTTTATCGCGAGCATAGTCAAGTTTTCTGCGATTTTTTTCGATATTGTCATCTTTGGTTTTTTCAATCTTTTGCCAAACATGTTTCATAGTAGCAACTAAAAAACCTCCAGTGCCGCAAGCCGGGTCTATTACCATTTCATCTTCACTAGGGTCTATAATATTTACAGCCAATTTAATTATCGGATCGGGTGTAAAAAATTGACCTCTCTCACCTCTTTGGTGAGCATAGACAAATTTTTGAAAAGCAGCAGCCTTGATATCTCTTTCTGTATTTTTAAAACTCAAATTTTCAAATTGTGCTGCAATATATGCTAATGTTGGGGTTTTTAGTTTGATTTTTTCATTTTCATCAAAAAGATCCTTGTATCTTCGCTTAACTTTATCAAATAAATCCTCAATCCTTGCCCGAAAATCATTACTTGTGTTAGTTTCTATCGCGTCCTCTTCGGTATCACTAATTCCAAATGATACCGATGGAGTTGATGTATCTTTTTCGTCGGCAATCTTTGCAAACATAAGTTTAATAATCTCATCAAAAATTTCTTCGGAAGATAATCCTCCATCTGCATAAATTTTGTGATGTATTGGTTCCAGTAATTTATTTAAGTCAACTATCGGTTTTAAATCAGCCTTGCGCGTTAAACCTTCCTGCTCTAATACTGTTGGAATATTTAAAATTTCTCGCCAGTGAGGGTCTTTATCCAGAACTTTAAAGTATTTTGCCTCATTACCATTGAACCATACCCCATACTTAGCGGTTTTGCATGGAGAAAGATATGATTTTAATTGTGCTTCTCCTTCCTTACTATCTTTTTTTTTACATTCGATAATAATATAAATATTTTCTTGGATATGAGGTTTGTTAGCGTAAAAAACTACGATATCGGCAGGACCAATAGTATGATGCCCATGCTGAATTCTAAATTCTGGTTCAATGTCAGTTTTGTTATAGCCATACTCTGCTACAAGGCGTTTTTCAAAAGGCACTTTGGCTTCACGATTTTCTGGTTTATTGGAGATTGGTTTTTCTGTAATAAAATCATACAATTCGCTAGACATGGCAGAATCTTGAATTAGATCACTTGCTTTAACAATTTGATTGTTCATATTACCCCTTATTCTATAAATGTTTTTGTTTTAGGATTGATAGGTAGAATATTATTGTTTACATATTTGCCAATTATTCTTGCCTGCATTTTGGTATCTGATTTAAAAAGAATAATATCATATTCTTTATTTTCCGGTTTAAGGAATTTTGTTGGCGCATGATTTTGAAGCATAAAACGTTTTACTGTAGTGCCTTCGAAAAGTTGAGCAACAACAATATCACGATTTGTAAATTCAGAAGATCTTTGAGCTACCAAGATATCGCCATTATATATTCCGGCTTCAATCATGGAATCACCACTAATTTCAACTAAAAACATATCTTGTTTTATTTTTACTTCGTCAGACAATCTTGTCCATAAATCTTGTTGGAATGTTGCTGTCATTGAGCCCGCATAAGAAATACCCACAATAGGCATAAGCGCTGGCTGATTTATAATATTATAGCCTTTTTGAGTAATAGTTGTTGAACGCGCCGAACCATCTCCTTTTTTTATTAACCCTTTTTTTTCTAGAGCATTGAGGTGATCCAAAATTGCTTGATTGGATTTGATAGAAAGTTTTTCTTTTAAATCATCAAAACTGGGAGGGAAGCCCTCATTTTTTATTGAATTATAAATTGCATTTAATAATTCTTTTTGTCGATCAGTTATGATAATATTTTTTTTCATCTTAACTAAAATATAACTGACTATTTAGTCAGTGTCAAGTTGGGGATAAATAATTAGTTAATTTAGCTTGTTAACCTCTTAGGTGAAAGTGAGATATTAATTTTGAATTTTCGATTATCACCAGAGTTGTCTTGAATTTCACTAGTATTATTGTTGACATAAAGTTTTGCCAGTTCATGGGCTAATAAATCTTTATTAACAGCAATTTCTTCTTTATTTGATTTAATTTTTTCTACTAATTCTTTATTGGATCCTTTTTCATAAATTGCTTCTTTGAGATTCTTTTTTTTGGTGTTTACTTCTTTAGCTTTGGCAACGGCATCAAGATAATTTGCATCACATTCAAGTTCTGAGTTAAGCATTTCTTGTGAATAGCGATTTTCCTCAACTAATTTATCTATAATGTCTATTCTTTTTTGAATTTGTGAAATGTCCATATTCCTCCTTACTTTTTAGTTCTGTTACTACATTATATTTGATTTGTAGGTCTTTGTCATGTGGATAAGTTCGGTTTATGTTTGGTTGTTTGTTATATCTTGTCTGGACAAATGTCTTTATAAGGGCAATATTGGCAAGAGAATCGTTCGGGTTTGGCGGTAAAATCATGTTGTTTAATACCAGAACTAACGTCCATAATCATTTGTTTGGTTTCTTCAAGATCTTTTTGATTATATACTATTTCACCCTTTAACCCTGACTCAATAAAATACAAGGTGGTCTTGGGGATGACGCCATATTGCTTTTGCCAGGCTAGTGCATACATCATCATCTGTGTAGATTCTTTGATGCGGCGATCTGCATCTTTTTGAGTTTTTACATCGGAGGTTTTAAAATCTCTTATCTCATATTGTGCCCCTCGATCATACTCGGGGTAAACGGATTTATCAGTTATTTTATGCAATTTATACACAAGGTCGTAGCGGCCATTAATTTTGGTATTGTTTACCTCAAACTCAAAAGATTGTTCGACTTTATTTGGGTTTTGTAAATCATTAGCATCTTCACTATAAAATCTTGTTAGTGTCTCAACCCCTTGTTGGTATCTTTGTTTTTCGTGCTCTACGGTTATAAAACCTACATTCTTAAATGCTTCTTGATAATCAGATAGTAATTGAGATAATTCAGATCTTTTTCCGCCAGCAGGCGTATTAATTTTGCGAGTAAAGTATCTATTTAGTGCTTCGTGAATAGCTACGCCATACATTAGTTGATGATTTTCTAAAAGCGGAATTTTAATTATGTGAGCGAAATAGAATTTTTTAGGACAAGTAAAATAATCATCAATTTGTTGGCGCGACAGCCGAATTTTATCCCCAGTAAATTTATCTGGAAGCTTGGGTATTTGTAATTCTAGTTTTTTAAACTTTTCAATTTTTTCTATAGATGAAAGATGATGTTTAATTTTGTCTGGCTTTACTTCATCTAAAAGTTCTAATACAAATTGCGATAATTTTTTAACGCGTTTGCCACCATAATCTTCGGCCGAAGTTAAAAATAAATGATTTTTAGTACGAGTTGCAGCGACATAAAAAAGTCGGCGTTCTTCTTGCAAGTGGAAGTCTCCAGAGGGTAATTTTTCTTTAATTAATTCATCAGGTATCGGTAAAGGATCATGTTTATTGCGTGATGGAAAGCGATCAGCTACACAGTTAGCAATAAACACCACTGGCCACTCTAAACCTTTAGCAGCGTGCACTGTAAGGATATTTACAGCGTCGATATCAGGGTCGATGTCCGAACTAACAACTTCCTCTCCATAAGATAAAACTAGCTCGAGATTTTCTAAAAATGCTAGGACTCCCCTTTCTTGGCTACTATGGTTAAACTCGGTAATGCGACCAAAGAATTTAGCGATGTTATAAATTTTAAGTTCGTTTTCGACAGAAATATTCTTTATCAGATTTTTTAGATATTTTTTTTCTGTTAAATATTCGTAAAGTAATTCGCCTACACTCTCGTTCTTTTTTTGGCGATATTTGTTAATACTTTCGTAGATTTCACTGATTTCGGAGAATTGATTGCGCTGATTCTTTATTAAATCGCTAATGGATTTGTTAGTGCGTTTTGATATTGTGTAAAGTTCGCTCATAGTTTGATGATCAATATTATATAACTCACTTGTAGCTAGTTGATAATAAGATAAGTTGTCATCGGTATATACCAGACATTTTAAAAATGCTACTAACATCTTAATTTCGCTTTGGCTATATAAGCCACTTGCTCCAGAGAAAATATGCGGAATACCTTTAATGTTTAATGAATCAATAAAAGGTTGCCCATGGCTGTTAGCCCTAACTAAAATAGCGAAATCGTTAAATCGTAAATTTTTATTTTTTAATTTTAAATTTTTAATTTGTTCCGTGACCGAGTCGGCTTCTGCCGAGAGAGTTTGACTATATAATAATTCTGGTTCTTGGCCATGAGATTGGGATATGAGTTTTTTATCAATTTTGTTTTGAACTTCTAAGCGGTCGGGATTATTATGCTTAATGAGTTTATAAGATGCATCAAGAATTTGTTGAGTAGAACGATAATTTTGGTTTAAGACAATTTGTTTAGCATCAGCATAAGTTTTTGTAAAGTCTAAGATATTAGATATTGCCGCACCTCGAAAACGGTAAATTGAATTATGTACAACAATATCGTTAGCAATAAAATTATGAGTTCTATTAATTTCTAAATCATAAGTTGTTACTTTTTTATAGCTAATTTTTTTACTAATGATTTCATCAAAAATTATTTCATTATTATTAATGATTGGCAGATAATGTCCTTCTAAAATATTGCTTGCTGGCATCACTAAGGCCACATGAGTTTTTTTGTTTTTAAAGCCAATTTTAAATTTGTTTTCGATAATACCTTTAGTTAGTTTTTGCAGATTAAAAGCGATTGTGCTAATTTCTGAAGCTTCTGTTTTTTGTATTCTTATTCTATATCCTTTTTTACTTTTTTGAAGTTTATAACCATTATCTATTAGCAATTTAATAATTTTTTGATTAGATGTTTCAAGATTGATTTCGTGTACTATTTTTGGATTAAATAAAAGATTATTTTTACGTTTACTTCTGTAATTTCTTTGACAAATGTTAACATTAATCTTGATCCTTCTACTTTGTCCTCTAGTAACAGCATCAAGGCAAAAATGGTGTGAATTTAAATCTATACCCAAATCTAATGCCAATCGTCTGGCATTTTTTTCGGTATCTAGTTGCTGATATAGTTTTGTAAGCCATATGCCTTTTATGGCAATATTTTTTCTTTCTTTGAAGCAACCTGTAGGTAGACTATATTTCAAAGACCATAGCATTTCCCAATAGCGCACTTCTACTTCATTTTTGCATGCTTTTATTCCAATAATTTTATCTGCAGATCTTTCCAGCCTTAACCTTGTTATCAAATCGTTAGTTATACCTAATCTCCAGCCAAGATTTTGGCGATACATTAAATATACATAATAAAAATTATTATTTTCCTTATTAGGGACATATGAGAACATTTTATGGTTATCTGTTACTGTCAAAATTTTGCCACTGGCAGTTTTCACAGTTATTAATTTTCTTTTTCTAGTATTTTTAAAAATCTTGTTAATTTTAGAAATACCTACATGGCCTTTACCAATAGCTGTGATAACTTCATGGTTAATTCTAAGATTTTTAATTAATTTATCCCCTTTAGGAGTTTTTATTTTTGTTGTAGATGGAAGACATTGATCATCGTCCCCTACTACAGTGATGTTCTGGTTTTTAGCGGCAAGTAATTTTATTAATTCATTTTGTCCGTAATTAGTATCTTGGAACTCGTCAACTAAAATATATTTAAATTTTTCTTGGCATTCGGCTAATACCTTTTTGTTTTCTTTTAATAATTTATAAGCCAAAAATATTTGATCGCCAAAATCAAGGTTGCCTGCTTGAATCATTAGTTCACAATATCTTTGGTAGGCATTGGCAAGCTCAAGGGTCTTTTCTGATTCAACTGTTTCTTCAACACTTTTAATTTTTAATTTTTCATTTTTAACTTGAGCGAACCGTAGGTAATCCTCGGGAGTGATTAGTTCGTCTTTAAGTCGGGAAAAATGTTTGATTAAGGCCTCGATATGACTAAGCGGATTAGAGATGGGTCTAAAATATTTTAAATCAAATGCGTATAAGTTTTGGTGGATAAAGATGGCTTGTTGGGTTTGTGTTAGTACTTTAAAATTTGCTGGTAAGCCAAGTTCTAGCGCGTAATCGCGGATAATTCGATCGCCAAAAGCGTGGAAGGTGCTAATCCATGTGTCGACAAATCCATAAGGGACTAAAACATCAACTCTTTCTTCCATCTCGGCAGCGGCTTTTTCGGTAAAGGTTAGTGCTAGAATTTCACTAGGTTTAGCAAGTTTTTGTTCAATTAACCAGGCAATGCGATGAGTAATAACCTTAGTCTTGCCGGTGCCAGCCCCAGCTATTATTAATAGTGGTCCATTTTTATGGGTTACGGCTTGTAATTGCTCTTTATTTAATTCATCTAATAGTTTTGATTTCGTCATTGATTTGATTATATCAATTATGATTACTATGTGCAAAACTTGCGGAGGTGCGACCTCGGAAAATATCAGTCATTGCGAGGTAAATCGTGGCAATCTAATTTTTGGCAAAGAAAAAAGAGCCCGAGGGCTCCTTGGATGGACGGTGATTTAAACACTTACATTAATCTTCTAAGTATTTCTAAAATGCGCAACTCATTATCTGGTATTTTTTCAATATCGGAATGAAGAGCATGATCGAGAGAACGATGACATTGGCATGGTGGTGTTGTGGCATTAACAATAAGATGCCGAAGTACCTTTTTGACTTTTTTCACATTTAGGCCAAAAACCTTTGCGACCATTGTTGCAGTTACTGCTTCGTGTTCGCCAAGACCAGCATCATAATCTGTGGGCATGGTTATGTAAGCTGCGCATATTCCAGCTTCGCGGAGAAGGTGTGCTTCGGGCGAGGTAGTCATACCAACGATGTGAAAATTCCTGAAAATAAAATCCTCGGATTCAGCTTGAGTTGAATATGATGGCCCTTCGATTGTGACATATTTTGCATGATCGATATGAGGCAATTCGGCTATATTAATTGCTGTGATTATTTCTTGTCGTGAGCTTTCGCAAAACGGTTGTGCCATAGAGGCGTGAACTGCGATTTCAAAAAATGATCTGATGCGGAGTTTTGTCTTATCTATCAGTTGATGAGGAACTGTTAGAACACCCAGTTTAATGTCGTTAGTTAAACTTCCACAGGCACTAATACAATAGCATTTTTTTATACCTAACATTTTTAGAGCCCAGACATTAGCTCTATAATTGATGTACGTAGGGTTAAATATATGCCCATCTCCATGACGGCACAGAAATGCTACTTTTTTGCCACGAAACTTCCCGATTTCGATATGCCCAGATGGTAAACCAAATGGTCCAATTAGAGCTTCTCTAGGAATAATAACACGGTTTGTAAGTCCAACCAGTTTAGCAAAGCCAGAACCACCCATAATAGCGAGTTCAGCTTTAGGTAATTTTGTTGTCAATGTACTCACACTCCTTAAATAAAAGTTAGAGCATACGCTCTACTTCTATAATTTACTATTAAATTGTGAGTTTGTCAATTAGAGTTCCTTAATTTTCTTTTCGATACTATCAGGTTCAGCACCGGTTATTTGGCCAACAATTTTACCTTTATCAAAAAATAAAATAGTTGGGATGCTCATAACACTATATTTGGCTGGGGTTGTTTGATTTTTTTCGACACTCATTTTGACTATCTTAACATTAGCATATTTGGTGGAAAATCCTTCCATTTTTGGCATAAGCATTTGGCAAGGTGCGCACCATGAGGCAAAAAAATCTACCACAACTGGTTTGTCGGCTTCTATTACTTCTTTTTGAAATTCTGCATCTGTGATTTCTAACATAAAAACTCCTTATTCCTACGAAATACTAATACAACAAAATACGAAAATGGATACAAAATTTAGTGAATATTATTTAGTATTTCGTTTATTTCGTATTTAGTAGGGTACATTGTTTATTAACAAATAAATAGTAACTAACTAGCTCGTAGCTTCCAAACATTACTGTAACATAAAATAAGTCACCTAGCAAAGTCCACTTAAAAAATGGAACAGCCATAATATAACTTTGCATCAAGCCACTGGCAGTAAAGGGATACCAATTGCCAAATCCCCAGACGGCAAAATTAGTTACCAGATAAAAGACAACAGATGATAGTAGGGATCCACCAATTATGTTAGTTAATGTTTTGTTATTTTTAATATAAAAACCAATTAGCACAGTCGTGGTAAAACAAAGGTAAACGCTTAACATAACAAATGGGTTATATAATCCGATGAATGCATCAGATATAATCATAGCGATAAATGGTACAATCAATGCTTGCTTGCGATCTAAAAAATAAGTGCCACTAAAAAGCGCCATGGCTGCAATTGGGGCGAAGTTTGGTGGCAGATTAATAACTTCATAATGTCTTAAAACTCTAAGCAGTACTGCGGCGAAGACGAAGAAGTAGACGAGATGTTTAGTGTTTTTCATATAAACCTCCGGTTAATTTCCTACAAAATACGAAATAAACGAAATACTAAATTAATTTATACTAAAGTTTTGTATCCTTTTTCGTATTTTGTTGTATTAGTATTTCGTAGGATAACATGGCTAAAGCCATGATTCATATTTCCAACTAATAGTATCATTTGGTTGGAGTTTTAAGTCAGTAATACCAACCATTGATGATGCACCATTATGATAAAGTGCCCAATAATAAGTGCCTTGGCTGGGTTGGTTACCAAGTTGAGTAACATATATGCCCCAGCCATAATCTTGATATTTCATGATGAAACCATATTTTTGTTGGGCGCGAATCATGATATTCCAAGCTGTATCACCAATTCCGTAATCGATTTTGTAATCTCCAACATTTTGAATGTTTAAATTGACAGTTTGTTTTTCTTGAACTGGATTTGGTGTGGGCGTGTTGGTGGGTTCCGGTGTAGGAGTCGGAGTTTGTGTCGAGGTCGGAGTTGTAGTTGTGGTCGGTGTTGGGGCAGAGGTTTGATCCAGAGTTGTATTTTGAGACTGAGTTGCTGGAGTTGGAGATTGAGTTTGAGAAGTAGCTGTTGTTTGAGTTTGTTGGGTAGATGTTGCTGATGATCCTTTTTTACTACTGACGCTTTTGGAATTTGTTAAATCCTTACTTTTTGCAAGATCAACCTTACTGTTATCCGGGGTAATCACTTCTTGGTTAGTAGTCGAACCACTCGGTGTTAATCTTTGATTAATGGTTTTATTATAAGCAGCACTACCAAAACTAACGATGCTAGTCGAAAATATAAGACCAATAATTAAGAGCCAATGTTTTTTCATAATTTTTCCAAAAATAAAATGCCAAGCTCGGATTGCTTGGACACAAAATTAGTATTTTGCTCTATATCCGAGAGCTGTGAAAATTTTACAAGCAGGTTTTCTGACTTCCCCGACGAATTAGTAAATTGCCGGGGTCACAGTGGCGGTACCGTGGTTGATTTACACAACCTTACCCATGCTCATAAAATAATTTGTTAAGTATATTTATCGTAACATTAATAAAACATATGTCAAGTTTATGTGTTTATTTCGACTTGTCCCGACTTGTCCCAAGTATTTTCGAGAGAGTATGCTCGAGGGAATATTATCGAGAAGCCAACTTGTGGATAAAAAATTACCCCGCACGAGGCGGGGTGGAAACTGATTCTTTTGCAGCAAAACCAGTGACAATACATGGGTTATATAATGCCCCTGCAAATACATATATCATGTTAAGATCCATTGCAATTGATTGCATTTGAGTTACGGCAGGATGTTTAATTCCATAATTTATTAGAATTGCAAGATATTTATCAATTCTTTGTGTGATGTTAATTATATCTACAAATCTTCTGTGTTTGCATTTTGTTTTATTGAATTTGTCTACCATTTTTTCTATTTCTGAAAGTAGAAAAAGCGGTAGAATCTCACTGAAATTTGGGATCATATCCAGTAAACAAGATGGAATATTAAGTCCAAATTCATGGCATTCCTTACGAATTCTTATCAAACCGCGAATATGATTGATGTAGTGATTGTGTCTGCCGCGAATTGATTTAAGAAATTTTTCCAAAGCAGTTAAGCAGACATTACATCTATTGAGCTTTTTACCTTTTGTAACATATAGCGCTGAATAAGCGCATGTTTTTGACGTAGCAATAGCTCGTGCTATTCCATCGGCAAGTACTTCGATATTGAATTCATCTGTTTTTGTTGTCAATGTTCCTTCCTCCTGTATATATAAATCTGGGTCGAGGTATGCCTAATAGTATATTATAGATTAATTAAACATTTTGTCAATCAGAATTACGGTTACTACTTATTTGACTTGACACGTAATTTGAGATAGATTTTTAAGCTGATATTACAACAATATTAATAGAATATAATATTCTTGCTAAATTAAATTAATTGGATATAATAAAACTATAATATCTATAAATGATAATAGACTTATTACGAAATAACATTTTTACTGCAAACTAATAATTTTGGTTAAAAAATAATTCATAGTTCGTCAGCGTAACTCTGTTACAACTTCCTCGCTCTTCATTATTTTCACTCAAAATTCTTAGCTTTCGCTACAAAAATTATTACGTAACAAGTCTAATCAATAAAGATCGGAGGGAGATAAATTGGGACAATCTAATATAGACTATGGCAATTTAAAAAAAGAAATAAGAGAATACACAAAAGGCTTAGCCATAAATGAATTTCCTTCATTTGTACAAATTGCCAAAAAATTTGGAGTTTGTAGTGACGCTGTTGGTAGATGGCTAAAGGACGCAGTAAGAATTGCTGATAATGGGATTTATATTGAAAACGATATAATCTATGTTTCTCAAACTGGATTAGCCAGACTGCTCAAAATGACAGTACGTCATATTTGCGAGCGAATTGGAAAAATGTTAGGTTTAGATTATATATACCTGTATAACTATCAAGAAGGTGATAAAAAACTGCATAAATGCAGATTTTACCTTTTGGACGAGATATTTAAGAGAATTCCTAGCTACCAAAAGAGGCATGAAGAAATTAAATCAGATAGTAGGTTAGATGACAGTCATATTCTTCGAAAACAACCTAAAAATCTAGACAAGACTGCTTACCTTGTGCTTTGTGCAATGATAATATTCAGAATAAAATGGGATCGATGGCCAAGATATCATGAAATATCCAGATCCCTTTTAGGTTATAAAGGAAGAAAACTAGATATTAGGCATATTAAAAGAATAATCGAAGAAAAACTAATTCCTGAATTTTTAATCAAAATTGAAATCCCTAAAAATCTTAATTATACAGCATATAAGGTTAGAAAAGCGCCTAGAAAATTACTATATACAAAAAAAACCATCATTGTTACTAATCCATTATATGGAGATAATAGTGGATGTGTAGAAAAAGTAGTAGAAGTGCCTTATGATTTTGTTGATATCAAACATCAACCGCTTTGATCGGAAGAAGTTAAGAAACCGTTGAAATATACGGTTTTTTAGTAGTCAATTCCTTTTTGAGCGGTTTGACCATTATTAAATGGGTGTTTGATATTTTTGATTTCCGATACCATGTTGGCGAGTTTTATTATTGTAGGATGGGCATTTCTGCCAGTGAGAACTACATGGAGATTTTTGGGTTTGGTTTTTAGGAATTGAGTAACGTGCGAAAGTTCAATTAATTTTAAATCAATAGCCACATTAATCTCGTCTAAAATTAAAAGTTGATAATCCCCCTTTTTGAGTTTATCAGCCATGATTTTAAAGGCTTCCTCAGCTTTATTAATATGATGGGATTTTGATTTGTTGTCGTGCGCTATGCCTACAAATCCCCCTCCACAGCTTATGACATCAATTTCGGGAATGTGTTTAGCAATATATTCTACCTCGCCAGATTTCCAACTACCGTCTTTTAAAAATTGAATAACTAGCGTCTTCCAACCATTACCTGCAGCACGTAAGGCCAAACCAAAACTGGCAGTTGTTTTGCCTTTACCATCACCGGTGATAATGTAGATTAAACCTTTGGTCATATAGCATGTAACACATAACATGTAACAAAATACAAGTCACGATTCCTACTTTGCCCCGTATTGAAATGACCTTGTCAATCAGGAGTGCATCCTGATGACAGGAAATTTCTTAGTACTGGGGTTGACAAAATTAATTAATTTGATATGATGTATTTAGAAAAAGACTTTCGGCCGTGGTTAATACACCACACTTAGCGGAGGGTCTTTTTTGTTTTACACTCATTAATATTATAGTTTTCGTCTATTGGGAAAACAGATATTAAGAATTTTTGATCTTTTTTCTTATCCTCCTTAACTTGTACACAAAATAATTCATCATCAGCGGTAACGCCATAGAAACGATGGAGTATCTCGGATCGACGGTTGGGGTTTTCCTTTGAGGATGGTTGAAAATGAGATTTTTTGATAAGTTCAATTGCACAGGCATAATATTTCATTCTTCTAACTCTATCTCGCCAATTTTCTTTTTTAAATAGATGATGCCAGAATAAATCTAGAAATACTTTATTTTTATCAAAATATGCAGATCTGATATAAGCTCGGCGCTTTGTTTTTCTTTTAATTTGCATGTAAAGCTTATTAGCAGTTTGATGAACTTCATGAAAATCAGAACCGGCAATTTTTTTTGATTTTGTTTTAAATATTTTCATAATATATTTGTAAATATGGTAATTTAGTATTAACTTATTGTTGTATTAATTGATTTATGGGATAATCTTGTTAGAAGGATCTCCGGCCGCAGGTTTCGCCCTGCAACTTGGAGGGGGATTTTTTTTGTTTTCTAACTTCACTAAAAGAACTACCAGAAATTTTATTTTTACTGGTTTTATATAGATTAGGATTTTTTTGTGACTTTATTAGCGTCCAACTTATCTGTGGGTTTTTGTGACTAAATAATCTATATTTTTG
>CAZXAY010000014.1:0-3672 GCA_964638435.1 uncultured Candidatus Saccharibacteria bacterium
CCGATCTGAATAGTTTTCCCAGAATTGGACAAGTAATGATTTAAAACCTTTAATCACATCTATACCTTCTGCTCCCATATTAGAATACAGTTTTCGATAGGGGGTTATCAATTCTTCAAAATTAATAATGTTTTTTAATTTTCTGAAGGCATGATCGTTTCTAATTAATTTTTCCATTATTTCTTCTTCATCAGTGGTGATCATTCTAATTGTTTTTTCTTCAATTTCTACCATAGATTTTCCTCACTAGCTATTATTTGATTACACTTTAATTATACCATAAAACAGGAGTAAATTCTATGCTAAAAACAGACACGCTGGGGATAAAAAAACCTATTTTTAATGATCAAATTAATTATCATTTAGTTTGTTAATTGGCGACAGACCAATATTTTTTGAACTATTTTTCTTAGATCAACAAAGTCCACCTAGTAGGTGGACTTTGTTCGTCAACCAGATTCTGATCATAATCTTTTATACTTATTCAAATTCAGTAAAATATATTCCTTTAGCGTGTTGGCCATAGTACATAAACCATAAATCTGAAATCTTGATTATTGTTGGGTCACCAGCTGGATTAGAAGGAAAAGAATTTTTGGTGTCAGTACTATTGGAATAATCAAATAATGGTTCTTGGCCAAATTGGCCATTTTGATATACGACATGATAAACCCCAGAATATGTCCAAAAATATAATCTTAATTCATTATTATTCCAGTTGATAAAATCAGGCCCGTCAAGTAAACCTTTTAAAATAGAATTACGGCTATCTACGGCAATGTCGCGCTTAATAAAATTTAGTCCATCAAGTGAAGTGGCGTAAAAAGCCAATTGAGTAAATTGGTTAGGTAGTTTTTCGGTCCCATAGGGCTCATTAATAGTCCCTCGATAAACCATTAAATAACTAGCATCGTCTAAAATAGTGGTAGTTGAGGCCGCGACATTATCAAGTATAAATCCATCCACACTGTCATCAACTCTGGTACCTTGCTCGTCTTGCCAAGTAAGACCATCGGTAGATATTGCACTTTTAATAACTCCTGAATTTTGAAAATACATCCGATATTGTCCATTTGGCAATTTAATTACATCTGGAAAAGTTGCCATTTCCTTTCTGACGCCATCTTCTTTGGTCCAGTTGATTCCATCAGAAGAAATTGAAGAATATATTTTTCCGCTAAAACCAGCGGTGTCAGGTTCCTCGGAATAATATAAACGATATTTTCCGTCATTTGTTGCAATAACATCAGCATCAGCGAATTTTCCAGATACCGCTATGTTTTCTCCCTGCCAAGATTTTTCTTGGTCGGTAGTAATACCACAACCGGAAGTAGGTTGGGAAGCGCTGGGGTTGCCATGTTTTACCCACTGGTTATTTGAACAAATCCACGTGTCTTCATCTCCACCAAAGAAAAATCTAATAGTTAAAATTGCACCCACAATAAGAACCAATATTACCGTCCCGATTATAATTATTTTTTTCATTTTTCTCCTTATTGATAAATATTTTACTTTAGAAAGGTGATTTGCTTAAATCAAGATTTTCATGATTGCTGGAATCATCGATATTAACAGGGTGGGCGATTTTTTCACCAACTTGACGGTATGCACACCACTTACACTCTTTACCTTCAACTGGCAATGGACCGGTGAGTAGATCATCAATTTGTTTAGCAAAGTTAAGAAACTTTGCTTGATCATCTGGGATTTCTAACCACTTGGGTGGGAAGTTAACTTTAGCAATACCATCC
Source organism: uncultured Candidatus Saccharibacteria bacterium (assembly GCA_964638435.1). Taxonomy (GTDB): domain Bacteria; phylum Patescibacteriota; class UBA1384; order JAMDBS01; family CAZXAY01; genus CAZXAY01. Next base: position 1,752 of record CAZXAY010000014.1, read on the forward strand.
ACAAAAGCCACACTCTCGGGATAAAATATTAAAAGCGCAAGTTTAGTTATTTTAATTGGTTCGCCACTTTTAGGATATTCTAGAGCAAATTTGTAGGCTGCGAGCTGAGTTGCGTATTTGTCAATTTTATCATCCCCTGGTTTACTAATTTTTAAATCAACTAGAGTATGAGTACCATCAGGGTTTTTGACTAGTAGATCGTATTTACCTTTAATAAACACATCAGCATTAGGAACGGTAATTGACTCAACCCAACCTTCCTGATTAATTACCTGGCCATCCGGTAAATCGTTCGACAATGTTTTAAGATTTTTACCAACCAAACTACCCTGGATTTTAGTATTCATGGTCGAAAAACCCCCAGGCATTGGCATGCTGGGTTGATAGATGCCATGTTTGACCTTGAGACAATAGCAAAGCTTACATTCTTCATACAAATACGCAAAATCCGATGGTGATATTTTTAACATAATTGATTTCCGTCCTTATATTTTCTGCTAGTATTATTATATCACATTAACCAACCTCCACCCCGCGGGTGGAGGTTGGTAATACTAGCCTGAATAATTATCAATTAGTTGATTTTTGATTATTGAAAGTTCCTGTTGATATGATTTTCTGTCGTTTACAAAATTTGTGTATTCATCTGGTAATATATCAATAAGATCTTTGAATTTGCATAATCGTTTATTGTCTTTAACTAACTTAATATATTCCAAATAAGATGAAAATGCCCAATCTTCTGGGTTCCGGCATAAATTTGCTGATGTTGGATTCAAATGAATATACCGAGTTAAATGTAATAATTGTTTATCATTCTTTACTAGTACATTTTTAAACCTCCCAGACCACAATGGCCCAGTTCTTTGGTGTTTAGTATTAAAATATTTTGAATAACTATTTAATACTTTGCCCATAAATTTAGTTATTCCGTTATCAGTAATTTGTTTTAATAATAAATGAATATGAGTTGGCATAATACAATGTGCAATAATTTCAACCATCACATCATTTTCTTTATATAATTGATCAATAATAGAAATTTGTGTAAAAGCATCTAAATCTATAAATTGAGAAAATCTATGATTAAAATTATTATAACGACAAAGTTTAATCAACTTAATTATTCGATTAAACTCACCATGACTATTAAAAATAATATATCCCGCAATACTACGGTTAAATACATGATAAATATGGTTTTTTTCTAACTGATCTTTTCTTATTGTTGCCATAACTTAATTATATCAAATTATTAAACCAACCTCCACCCGCGGGGTGTAGGTTGGTTTATTTCATTAGTTTTTGTAGAACTTGGAGTAACTCGTCGGTTAGTAAAGTGCACCATTTTGTAAATGGTTTTAAAATATCCTCAGCAAGCTTACTATTACTTCTGGCAATGTGGGTGCTTCCGCCAATGGCTACAATAAAAAGATATGGGAATTTAGTGTTGACGTGTTTGAGTACTTCTTTTTGAAATTTGTGATAATTTTTTTGATATTCTTTTAGCCTCATTTTGATAAGATCTTTAAATAAGCTGGCATGTTCTTCTTGAGATCCAAGATCTCTTAACCAATTACCATAAGAACTTTCCAGCTCCATCTGCATTTCCAAATAAAACTGATTATATTTTTTGTTTTGAGACTTATCGTTCAATTTTTCAAAAATCAAAATTGCCAAAACAATTCCCGAGACGACAATTTCATTAAAAACTCTATCCTGTTCCACCTGATCAATTCTTTCAAAATTATTTAGTTGGCGAAAATCCTTGTTATTAAACAAATTAAAAGCTTGCTTGGCAATTTTCTCGGTCATTACTCTTGCTATCTCATTATGTTTTTTAGGAGGAAAAAGATTAAATTTTATAAAGTCAGTAATATTCATATTTAGATTTTATTAACCAACCTCCACCCCGCGGGTG
>CAZXAY010000014.1:3682-26836 GCA_964638435.1 uncultured Candidatus Saccharibacteria bacterium
TTGGTTGTATAAAGAGATGCGAATATAATTTTATTTCTTTTTTTGTGACCAAAAGAGGTGGGCTTCGGCTTCCATTTTTTCTAATCGGTCGTAATAGTCGGGAAATTCGCGAAGATGGGCGAGGGCGATTTTGCCAATTATTAATTCGTCATTATTGGTTACATTTGTTTGCTAATTCTCCTCTCCGTGCTCAAACTCAACCAGCATTACGCGCCTAAATTGATCGACGTCAAAGCTCTGCCAATCCACTCCGAGCTTTGTTCCCACTTCTTTTGGCAACACATTTTACTTCATTTTCTTTCATATAATTCCTTTTGATTATTTAACTTACTATCCCCAATAACACGCTATAGCGTACTAATGGGGATAAAATATTTTGATAAATTATTATTACTATATGTATATTTAAATAATTACGTAAATAGCGAGGAAAACTAACCAACTATCCCCAATAACACGCTATCACAGTGCAACCCATTTCTGCAAAGCAGACTACGTCTTATTATTGTAAAAGCGACATAAATGAAACACAATAGCCACTTAAATGGAATGATGAATATTCTGTTCATCAAATATTTTTACAAGTGGTTCTTCCCAACCAAAACAAGTTTCTCTGCCACAAAGTTTTTTGAATGATTTAATACATCTTGGATCAAGCTTAACATACTCTTGAAGCATCTCAACTGTTTGGTAAATAAATCCACCTACTGTACCGTCAGAATCATCAACACCACCAGTGCATATTTTTTTATCAAGTCGCAAAAGCATCTCAACTAACAACTTAGTTGTTTGTTCGCTAGCCGGCAACTCTGATACTAATTTTGATAAGCGAGCGCAGCCCTCGCCAAGTGAATTTTGATAAACAAACCAAAATTTTGAAGGACCGTTATACGCTCTGATGTGTTTTGATGCCAAAGCGATGGCTTGTTTTGTCTCGGTTAATCCTTCTTTGCTTAGTTCTCCCATCTTACCACTACATTTTGGACCGTCGAGTAATTCTTTATCTTCCTTGTTCAGTTTTTTCCCGCACATAGTCGCATAAATTGCCACTGCTGCCATATGCTTGCAAAGCGTTTCGTTTTGACCAAGATAGCACTCACAACTGCCCTGATCATAATAACGAACTGATACAGAAACACGATAAGGTTTTGTTCCGATTACAATAGCAGAATAACCGCCAATGTCTTCCTTAAACTGTGTTATCTTTTCGCCTTCGTATAAATCAACTGCCCGCTCAAATGTCGGATTGCCAACTGCAAATTTTATTTTGTCTAAATCGTATTTTGGTTGCATATTATTTACGCCTTTTGCTCTAAATCAAATAATTTCCCACGACAAACTCAAATTGTTCAAATTTTAATTTCATAATAATTATATCATTTTTTTTCTTAACTGTCCTTAAATATTTTAGTTGATTATATTTTACAAATTGTCAGGTTAAAAGAGAACCGTCCCCTTTCTTATAATAAATATCCGTTACATCTTCAAAAGTTTGATCTAACCAATCAGTAATCATATTATCCAATTTACGTAGATATTTTCTTTCGTCTTCAAATATTTTATCCCTTTTTTCCTTATCTCTAATTTTAGTTTTAACAAGTTTTAGATAATTTTCCAGGTGATTACAGCCCATTTCTTCAAAACTATCAGGACCCCCACCATATTCATTTAAAAACTCAATAAACCCGCGATAAGCTAATTTTTCTAATTCCATTAGCGTTTCTGAACTAACTTGAGATTTCTTGGCTTTGGAAATTATTGAATTGATAATTTTTCCATTTGGTTCGCTAGGAATACCATCTTTATAAACTTTATCAACTGTTTCCCGTTTCATTCTTCTTATGAACTCTTGATCATGTTTTCCTTTGTTAAATCTATTTTCCAAGAACAATTTCATGTCAGCGGAGAAATTATAAATATCACCAAGCATTTTTTCCTGTTCGGTTTTTGGTAATTTACTAAATTTTTCTTTAATTTCTCTGAAGTTGGACATATCATTCTACTTTTTTTGCTCTGTCAACATATTTGCAGTACTCACAACTAGAAGAACTTTTAGGAATTTTATTAGAACCCAAAGTTTTTTTGATATCAAAAATAGTATCTTTTATCCAGTCAGTGTTTCCTTTGTAGGGAATAAGTTTGATGTTAAATTCAAGTTTGCCATCAAAAACTTTGCGGTCTTTTCGGCCATTGCAGTAGACAAAATAACCAATGTCGGAAACTGGGAATCCGAGTTGTCGCAATAGCCACTGATAGACTTCCATTTGACGTTTGTAACCAATCTGCCAGTCAGCATCAAGTGTCACTTCTGCATCTTTACTAGTGGCCTTATAATCAACCACAATCAACTCTTTAGTTTTGTTATCAATCCAGATATCATCAACCGCACCAGTAATTAATAAATTGGTTGGTTTGTGCAAATATCGCACGCCCTTAAAATTCTCTCGCCACTCATTCAGCATCTCGTGCGAATAAGTAATTGCATCAATACCATAAGCTTCCATCAAGGGGTGCCTGGTATTAGCCGCTCTATGAATATCAAATTCTTTTTTCAGCAAATGATCAACTGCCGAATTTAATGAAAATGGATACCCCGGCGGTTGGCTGATTCCTAAAACTCTATCCAAATAAAAACATCTCTGACAATTCAAAAACATATCAATTTTACTTCTTGAAATTTTGAAAGGTTCTTTGGATTTTTGGCTGTATAAATGACTTTTTATCCTCATAATATTTGTTCACTAATCCACAGATTCAAGAAAAAATCGTTCCTGTTTTATACACTTTTAATATATTTCTCAAGTATTATAAATAATTCTTGAGCGATTTTTAATGGCGAATCTGTTCTTGCTCCTACTTTATTTATTAAATCTATTGCATCATTTTTATAAACCTTTGGTATTAACAATAAATTTTCATATATAAAATTTACTTTGTCTAAATCATTTATCTGTTTATCAATATCTGGAAGACATTTTTTAATTCTATTTGTTAACAACGATAGTTGCCTTTTATATTTTTTCTTCTTGGGTTCTCTCATTATATCTTGAAAAAATATTGAAGGATTTTTATATTGACCTAACGCAAAACCTCCATAAGGCATTTGATGAGATTTTGTAAAAGGGCTTAACGTTTTTCCAGTATTCTTATCTTTCTTGTCGTAATCAGAAATATGCTCAATAAATTTATTTCTAATTAAACTCATTCTATTTAATTCATTCAAATTTATTGTATTTTTCCTGTTTTTATTTATCTCGATAAACGTGTTTTTAATTTGGTGTACCCACATGTATAAGATTTTAATATCAAATTGAATTTCTTTGCTTACTTGAATACTTGCACTAAAAAGTTTATTAGCTTTTTTATATTCCTTGTTTTTATCATATTTTAAAAATATCTGATCATATCTTTTTGCTTTTTTAAGATTATCATCAATTCTTAATAAAATTATTATTAAATCACTATACCTATCAAAAACTTGCCAAGAATAAATATGTTTTTTAGTTCGTCTCCTTGGTCTTCTGATATAATCTTGCAATTTGTTTAGAAGATTATTTAAATCACATATTACATCGAGCAAAATTACTTTTTTCATTAATAATTTTCTTTCCTCATGTTAAACTATAAAGCTTATAGACCATTCGGTTAATCTGTTTTTCGTATTTGTGGATTATTTTAATGATTAATAAGTTCAGTTTTGTGTATTGTTTTGCTATTTATTTGATATGATCTGAGTATTCCAGAATAATAAAAGGCTGTATTGCTAAATCTTGTTTGTTAATTTCTTTCCATCCTGGTATTTTTCCCTGTTCTATTTCATACGGGATTATTTTATTGGTAAGTATTTCTTTTGTAATTACTCCTCTGCCTTGTTCATCCTTAAATCCTTTCAAATCAACCTTGAGGTTTCCAAAGTAATATATTATGGGCATTTCGTAAATTAAAGTAATCTTAGCTTTTGTTTCTTTATTGTTGAATTTAATTGTTTTTTCTCCGAGATAAAATTCTTTAGAATTATCAATTTCCCGATCGTTCAATTTCTTAATTGCAATTTCTTCTAATGTACCTAAAAAATTATTATTGTCATAAACCTTCAAAAATTTTGGATGTGAATTACAAATTTCTTGAGGTAGATAATCAAAATCAGAGAATCTCATGCGAAAACCTCTGTATGCAGTCCTTACTAATAATACAGGTATGGTGGCAAGAGTTTTCCAATCAGTACTTTTTGTATCAATAAGCCTATAAGTCTTAATCCCAAACTTTACTGCAGAATTTATCGCTGCTCTTGTAAATCCACTATTTGAAATAAAAGCTCCTTGATTTGCTTCTACATCCTTTATTTTATTTGCAAAAGCTTCAATTTTTTCTACATCGATTGGTCTTTTAAAATCTTTACATTCCAATATGATAAGCATTGGATACTGCCCAATATTTTGTCTAATGCTAATATCTATTTCTCGTTTTCTGCAAGAATTAACGCCTTTAATATGATCATTTATCTTAATAATAGCGTTTTTGACAAAAGTTCTTTGGATTTCATAAACTAATTGTTCAAATCTTTTCCACTTTTTCATATCTTCTTCTTTTCCGATGGTTTTTATCTATAATTTAAAGATTTTTAATCCAACTTACAATTATTAAAATGGTTAAATAAAATATAAATGACAAGAAAATCCACGCCAAATAAATATCAACAAAGTTGTTATAATGCAGAATTGATTTTACGGAGTTTTTTAAGTTATCTAAAAGACCAAATTTTTCTATTATTGAAGAAATTGCAATAACTACTACTATTAATACTAAAAGCCAGCCTAAAATTATCCAACTTCCATAGATGGTTACGGATATTTTATTAGGATAAATATTTTTATTTTTATCGATTTTAATACATTCATTAATAACCTCTCCCATCAATAATCCTTTTTCGGAGATTATAACACCATCCTCTTCATCTTTTTCATTTAAGAATCTTGCAAAACCTTTAACAACAAGACTTTTTAAAATATTTCTAACTTCTTTTTTAGCATGTGACTTTTCATAATCTGACAAACAAAATGATTGATCGCAATCTCCTGAGATTTTGGAAACTTTTTCCTTAAAATTATAATCACAATAACAATCTTTATCAAATGTTTTTCTTTTTTTACCCTTATCATCATTTATTGGTTTGAATTTTTTCTCTATTTCTAATATTGGCAGTTTTCCGTTTTCAGACTTAAAGCTGAACATATCTCTCATTTGTTGCCTTTTTCTATCAATATCTTTACTATTTATCAATACTAATTCTTTCAATTCATTTTTGTGATCTTCCATCCATTTATTGTATAGATAGGCGAATTGACGTCTTCTAGCCTCAGGTTCTTCAAAAAAATGTTGTATTAAAATTGGACTTCCCAAGTGCTTATGTCCAGAATAAGTCCATCTCAGTACCTTTTTCTCAATATCCCAAGTGTTCTTGGTTTTTCCTGCTTTTTGTTTTGAGGCAATTTTATCCAGACGTTTCAAATCTTGATAATATTCCAGCTTTTTAAAAAATTTTATAGTAAAAGGTAATTCCATTTTATTCCTTATTTGAGCTTTCTATTGTCTGGATTTCTTTTTCCGTTAAATCATATAATTTATAGACCATTCGGTCGATTTGGCGTTCGTATTCTTTGACTTTGGCTTGTTTGGTGGGATCTTCTAAATAGTCGCTGGATTTAGTAATTATCAAAATTTTATCTACGATTTCGGTTAATAATTTTTGTACTTCATCGGAGACTGTAGGAATTGGTAGCTTTTCAACAAATATTTTTTTAAATCTAAAGCCAGTATCTCCCAGAACTGATCCATAATGTCGTATTAGCCAACAGGCAAGTTTTGAATTTAAAAATCCGAGTAGAAACTTCAAGTTTTCACCTACAATATGGAAAACTGTATCAATGTGGAAGTATCCTGAATCATCATATGTAAATGATGTCCCCGAGGATATCTCGGGATAGATTATCTTTGAATGTTCAAATTCTTCAATGTACCTTTTACTAGGATTTTGGTCTAATTCCAGCCAATGATGATCACCTCTTCTAACCTGTGCTCTCGACTCGAGACTTTTTCGATACTTATACAGATGATTTTTTATCGCCGGGAACTTATCAATAATTTGGTGGGATCCATAATACATCGCGATAATATATTTACCAGACCACTTGACAAGGTATCTTGAGACATCCCTGCCTCTTAAAACGGGGTGGATAATTAATGAGGATTTACTATCACGAGAAATCAGATCATCTCTGGTTTTTTTATTAATAATAAATACTCCCTCATTCCCGTTCTGTGTCTTAATCTCGTTTTTTCCAGTAAGAATACCATAGTTTATTTTTAAGTGACTTTGTTGTGAAAGTGGTATCCCTATTCTCTCGATTTTTCCTTTAAGTTTTAAATTTGCTGAATCGGTCAAGGTGAAGGAGCCGTCTTCTAGTTGATTCTGCAAAATCTTTAAAAGATTTTGTTCGTCAGATGCTGGGGTTTTAAACGCATATTCGACTTGATGATCACGAGAAGGTGTTTGTTTCTCAAATATAAGTATATTGGTGTCAACTGTGGCAGATATAAATTGTCCAAGGCCTAAATCTATAATCTGAAGCATAACGGTATTTTCTTTAAAAAACACTCTCAGATTTTGTCCATATTTAGCTCTCATCCATTTATTGCTTGTGATAAAGGATGAAACTCCTTCTTTGCAAAGTAAATTATAAGATAATTCATAAAAATAACAGTATGTATCTGAGGTTGTATTTCCTGTTTTATAGGCATTTTTTAATGCATCTTTAAAATTTTTATCTAAATCTCGATGTCTTATATACGGCGGATTGGCGATTATCACATCAAATCCACCTTTTCCCTGAAAAACTTCGGGAAAATGAAGTTTCCAAAGGAAAAATGGTTTGATATTACTATTTTTAAATTGTTCAATTTTTTCTAAAGCATCTGATTTACCTTCTGCCCTTAAAGTTTCTTCAATAAATTCCCATTCCAATTGATTGGCGCGTTTGAGCATATTATCTTTTTTCTCTTTATTACATTCATTAACAATTAATTTATGCAGATTCTTGAGTTCATCCCATTTCATTTTTGCTCGATCAAACTGTTCGAATAGGTTAATGGCACTACCAGTTTTAACTTTTCTGGTTAGCAAATTTATTAATTTTTGCTGTTCTTTAATTTGTTTTTCTAGAATTATCTTTTGACTACCGGACAGTTGATTTCCAGAATGCAAACGGAAATATACTCGCTGAAAATCGGCAATTTTTGCTTGAGCTGATGTAATTTGTTTTTCCTTGTCTGAATCATCTTGGGGAATAATATTTTCATCAAAAAGCCGAATTCCCTCAAACTCTTCTAATAAACTATTACCTTGCATAATTTTATAATCTAAATTCGGCAGTGGTTTGATTTGTTTGATGTCGTCCTCGTCTACTACTAATGACAGCCAAAGGCGAAGTTTAGCTATCTCAACTGCTCCGGGGTCGATATCCACTCCGTAAATAGAATTTTGGATACACTCAAACTTAAAATCATAGGGTGTTCTATTTTTACATTGCAGGTTGCCGTTATCGCATAAATATGCATTTAATGTACTTCTGGCCTGAACAATTTCGTTCATCATCCCAACAGGAAAAGCGCCCGAGCCAATGGCTGGATCGCAAACTTTAATACTAGCTAATTTATTGTCAATAAGCTCGGCATTTTTTCTAATACTAGAGGGGAGTTTATAAGAATACTTTTGAGTTTCTTCTCCTTTATTTCCTACTCGTGCTTCGTTCTCTGCCACCGAGTCACCGAACTTAATTAATTTTTCTATATCTTCTTTGCCGACCTTATCTTTTAGCTCCGTAATAAGATAATTTATCAAACTTTGCTGACACATATAATGGACAATTTCGCGGGGAGTATAATAGGTGCCTTTGGACTTACGGTCTTTTACTTCTAATAGATTTTCAAATACTTTTCCAAGCATTTCCGGATCTACCGCTACCTCTTTTTCTAGGGGCTCATCTTCTTTTACAGTAAAATTATAGCGATCAAAAATATCTAAGATTCCAGTACCAATATCTCCTTGCTTAGTTTTTAGTTCATTGGAAAATAAATCATTGGGCAATATTAAATCGGTATGAACCCAGTCATAATTATTTATCGGATCAAAAAGACCACCATTTAAAAATGGGATTTTACAGTTGAAACGGCTATAAAAATCATCGGCTCTTTCGCGGGCGAGAGCTTCATAAAACAAAGGTTCTAAAATGTCGTTGAAGAAATTCTTGTATTTTCCATGTTTGCTCTCAAATAGCTGCCGTAGGAAGTTTTTGGGGCCGGTTCCCCAGTTTGAATCTCTCTCAACCCCAAACCATCCTTTCTTTTGTAAGAAATAAAGAAAAACTATTTGACCAAGCAGTTTCTTGGCAAAATCAATTATATTAACACCTTGGGTCTCAAAATTATTCTTAATTTTAGCATCATTACTGATAACTTCTTCTATAGTATCTTTAGTCCATAAAAACAGTTCTCTGTATTTTTCAAAAAACTCTTTAGTGACCTTTTCAATATTAAAAGCTTCTTCAAGCTGTTTTATGGTTGGGTTATTTTTATCATCTTCTACTAAAGGCGCTAATCTACTTTGTGCGGTATGAGAATTTTCATTTTTACCGACTAAGTATGACCATCGGCGAGCAGGAGTAAATTCTTCCTTAACTTTCATTTTGCCGACATTGTTTTCTTCAAATTTATAGTCCATTTTTACAAGAGAAAATCGCCAATCTTCTTGATTTGGTGAAACAAAGGCAACTAGAGCTGCATCCTTCATTTCATTGCCACGACTGCCATTTAAATACCAGGCAATAAAGTTTCTTTGCATTGTTCTTGCCCGTTCTATTGAGGTTTCTTTTTTGAGGTTTACAATCAAAATATCAATTTTGTGTTCGCCATCAGAATATTTACCGATTCTTTCAAGAGTACTAATATATTTTTCATAGGCATCTGGAATAAAATTACCACGGTAAACGAAAGTAGCTTTATCATAATGATTTAATAAGTTACTAATAAAAAAAACGAATCGATCCTTATCAAATTGATTCTGAAAAGTATCTTTTACAATTTTATGGCTTTGCAATTTGTCCATGTTATTCGCCTTTTAATCTCTTTTTTTCTTGAATTTTTTTGAAATTCAGATTGCTTATTACTGGTTTGCCAGTTTTTACTTCTATTTGCTTGCGGGCGTTACCAGCAATATTACCACCTTCCCGAGCTACCTGTCGATTGCCTAAAAAAGTTTTTGGCTGACGTTTTTTGGAAATTTCTGTAGTGGCGGTTTCGGCCAACATATTTAAAACCAATTCCAGATTGGTCATATTATCTCGCAAATTTTCTTTTTTCAAATCTTTGTGCTTCTTGTAATCTTTTGTCCTTAACCCCGCCCAAGCAAAAGAAATATCGTCTGTTAAAATCGCAAATTCATCGTTTGTTTTTACGCCTCGCTCGTCCCATTCATTAGTTAAATCTTTTCTGATTTCAATGCTTTTTAGCCGCAAATCCACCCAGTTTTTAGAGTAACCTTTTTTAAGATAGGTCGCTAATGCTCTTTGAATTGCCTTTTCCGGATCTTCGATTTCTTCAATTCTTTCATAGCCCACCCGAGCCAGCCAGAGTTTAAACGGCTCGGCTTTTGGCGAAGGAATGGATTGAATAATACGAAACATTGTTTCCGTGTCTGCCGAGTCGGTTAGATAAAATTTGCCGTCTGCGGCTTGCATTTTCAGTTGGTTACATTTTGTAACCACCTCGCTTCCTTCCTGCTTTAAGCGATTTTTAAGAACTTTCCAGTAATTTCTCGGGTTTTCACTCGCATTGAGTGCGTCAACTATATCAACCACTGAAAAATACCATAATTCTTTATTATCGTCCCAAATCCGGCGGATTTTTTTGCCTGCGAAACTAGTGATAGTCTTATTTTTTGTTTTCTTTTTCATATAACAATCCTCCTAAATTACTTAGTGATATATTCTGACAATATAACTTCTCTTTTGCCGAAATTGGTGGAGACGCTTTCGGAGTAGTAATTATCAAGAAGTTTGTTAGGAATATTAGTTTGTAATACCGCCAAAACTTTAAATGGATTAATAAGTTCATTTTTTAAATCATTTAATGCTTTTAAAGATTCTTTGGTAGTTTGTTTGGGAAGTCCACCTTCTTCTAATTGGGTAATTACTTTCTGAAAATATAGTTCTTGATCATCGGTAAACTGACGACGATCTTTTAATGTTGCTTTAAGAATTCTTAATACTTGGGTGGCGCTATTGCGTCCTCCTCTTAATTTTATATCTGGCATATCTTGAGTGGTCGCAAAAATAAAAGCTTGCTTATTTTTATCTAGAAGTTCATAGTAATTTTCTCCGAGTTTTTGTTTTTTTGTGTTAGAATCTGCTTCAAGGATTTTAGCAGCAGAAAGAAAATCTAATTCTACTGCATCTTTTTTGAATGCAGCGAGGAAAAACTTCTGTAATTTACCACGCTGAAAATAAGTTAATAAAGAATTATTATTTTGTAAATTTGTCCTAGAAGTACGAGCTTTTTTTGGTAAATTTTTTATTTTTTCAAACAATTCTGAGTTTTTATCTCTAATGTTTTTGATAACTTGTAAATATTTTAAATCACTTTCAATAGACTCATCTTCACCAGTTAATATTTGTTTAGAAGAAAGTCGATTATACAATTCGTGAGAACCAATAGGTTCTCCTTCGGTCAAAAGTGCGGCATCACCACCGAGTAAGGTTAAAAAGGCATTGATTTTTGCTTCTGCCGCTTCTTTTAGTTTTATCTGATTATTAGCTTGCACAGTTGGGAAAAAGTTGAAGGTATAAATTCTATCAAACTTGGTATCTACTCGGTTGATACGACCGACTCTTTGCATCATACGAGTAGGGTTCCAAGGAATATCATAGTTGATAACCACATTAGAGCGATGCAAGTTAACGCCTTCTGATAAAACTTCAGTGGAAATCAAAATTCGGTAATCATCTTTTTTATTTCTTGCTCTGGCATCAAAATTTTCAATAACTTTATCTCTTATTGATTCGCTGGAACCACCCGTAAAACATATAGCTTGGTCTGTAAACTTATTATTAATATTCTTTGATAAATATTCAGCAGTTTCTTTAGATTCAGTAAATATTATTAATTTATTATTTTTCAAAACTAAGCTTGATGATAGTTTATCTAAAAATGTTAGTAGTTTAGGATCTCTTTTGACAGAATTCCATAATAATTTAATATGGAGTAGTGTATCTAAATCGCTTTGTAGATCGCCTAAAAAGCTGTTTCTGAAATCCTTACTTTTAATCTTCTCAGCTTTCTTTTCATCAATTAATCTTTGGATTGCTTCGTCATCATCGTTTTCCAGGAATTCAAATATTTTATTAGTATATTTTTTACTGACATAAACATTGCCTTTGTTAAATTCATTAATAAATTGTTGATAAGAGTGAATAAATCTTTCTAGCGTTTTATTAAACGCATAGAAACTACTTTCCAATCTTTTGATGATCAAGATTTTCATAAACTTGCCCATATTCTTTTGAGCTAATTCTTGTGGTTGGGACAGCTCGCCTTTGTAATATAGCATGGGAGTGTATCTTGAGTATTTGAATTTATGAGCGATTAACTCGATTGTTTTTGTAAATACAACATCCTCATTATCGTTTAGTTCATAAAACAACGCTTCGGGTATTTCAACTTCGGGGAATCTAAGTTTTTGTTTTTCTAAATCATCTTTGAAATATGCCGAAATTTCCGATCGGGTTCTACGAACCATTAAATACTTTAAAACTTTATCTCTAATTTCTTTGGCATTATCTTTTACATTTTTTATATATTCATTGTAGTCTTTTTGTCTGTCTAAATTTTTTAATTTCTGCTCTCGACTATTAAAAAATCTTTCTAAATCAGGCAAATTTGGAATGGTGCTTTTTCTAGTTTTTTGAAAAAGTTTTATTTGGCTTAAAATATCTTTAGGTGAATTATTGTATGGCGTGGCTGTAACGAGAACTACTCGCTTACCACGACAAATTTCTGCTAATTTTTCATAAGTAATATTGTTTTCTGTTCTAAAGCGATGTGCTTCATCAATAATAATGTTGGTATATTTTTCTGTCCCAGATTTAATTAGAGCATCTAATTTACCTATTGATTCAAAATCAGCTGGTATTCTAAAACCGGAAAAAACATTTGGCCATGAACCAGGATTATTTTTATCTAACAAAACCGGTGGGGCGATAACCAAAGTTCTGCCATCCAGTTGGCCAGCGAGCATGGCAGAAATATAAGTTTTGCCTAAACCGACGACATCAGAAATAAAGACACCACCGTATTCTAACAATATTTTTTTGGCATTTAGCACTGCTTGTTCTTGATATTCTAATTTTTTGTATTCTTCCGGAAGATATTTAACGAATATTTCATTTGTTTGGCTTAACTCATCTTTAAAATATTCGTAAAGAAATTTTAAGTATAATTCGTGTGGTGAAACATCATTATTAATCCATGTTTTAGTCTTGATGGTTTCAACATATTTTTCACTCACGTCAACAGAATTTTGCCAAAGATCATTAAAATTTCCCAAGGCAAAATCATAATCTGATTTATTTTTAAGTTCAACATTAAGTTCTAGATTATCTATCAAACCAGCTTGAGTAAAATTACTTGAACCAGTAATAACTCGACCTATGTCGCGGTCGCCTTCAGCAAAAGTCATAACATAAAGTTTGGCATGGAGTTTTTGTGAAGGGTATGCTCTTATTTCCAATTTTTTGTCCCTAACCCAATCAATAAATTTTAATATACCTGCTTCGACTTTTTGATCATCTTCGGAATTTTCTAGTTCGTCTGTAATTTCTTTTTCAAGCGCTTGTTTTGTTTCGGCGTGAGAAAATTGTAATTCGCTTTGTATAGGCTGATTGGCTTCCTCAATTAAGTTATAAGCTTCTCTGTTGGTATTAATTCCAATTAATACTCTAATCTTTTTTGTCTTTTCAAGAGATTTATATATATTGTAAAAACCACTAGTATAAAAATACCCAACCAAACAATCAAAAAAAGCCGTATCCTTGATAAGCATTTCAAAGCGATTTTTGAGATTTTGATTTTTCTCGTTTGTAATAAAAGTTAAATCTGAATTCATAAGTAAAACCTCCCCTCATTTTATCACGATAAAACAGACATAGAATAAATGTTTAGAATCATTTTTTCGTTTTTATATTATCAGTAATTAATATTCCATTTAAATGATCAATCTCGTGCTGAAGTACGCGAGCATAAAAGTCGCTTGCTTTAATCTTGATACGTTTACCACTTATGTCCTGTGAGATTATTTTAATTTTTTTTGATCTTATAACCTCAACCTCTACCTCTGGGCACGATAAACAACCTTCTATCTCGGTAGTTTTATCGTTACTATAACTAATAATTTTAGGATTTACTAATATGGTAAGTGGAATTGGTTTATTACTTTTTTTAGTTAATTCTTCTTTATTATAATATTTAACTGGATCAAATTCTATTACAATTAGTTTAATATTCTTGCCTATTTGTGGTGCAGCGAGCCCAACACCTTTATTGGCATGCAATGTTTCTACCATATTTAAAATTAGATCTTGGAGATCTTTGTTGAATTCTTTAACTAAAATGCATTTTTTCTTAAGAATTGGGTTGGGAATTGTGATGATGGGGAGTATCATATGTTTATATACTACTAATTTACTAATTGGTACAAACGCACGAAAGATATAATTAGTACATTAGTAATATTGGTAATTAGTGAGGCTACTTAAATCCCTTTGGATGTTTTTCGTGCCAATCGTAGGCAGTTTTAATAATACTCTCAATAGTATCATATTTTGGCGTCCAATTCAACATTTCACGTGCGCGAGACGAATCAGCAACTAATTCATCGGGGTCACCCTCTCTGCGAGGCATATAACTTACTTTAAAATCAACTTCTGATACCTTTTTTACAGTTTCTACTAATTCTAGATTAGAAAATCCCTTACCAATCCCTATATTATAGATATTACTTTTATTTTTTTGCCTTAGATATCTTAAACCTTGCAGATGAGCCATAGCAATATCCTCGACATGAATATAATCACGAACACAGGTGCCATCGGGTGTTTTGTAATCGTTACCAAATATCTTAAATTCGTCTCGTTGACCCAATGCAGCCTGAATAATAAGTGGTATAATATGTGTTTCTGGACTATGATCTTCACCAATCTCTGACTCACTAGACGCGCCAGCAGCATTAAAGAATCTTAAGGCAATAAATTTAATATCATATGCCTCGTCGTAAGATTTTAAGGCATACTCAAACATCAATTTAGTTCTGCCATAGGTGTTAATTGGATCTTTGGGATCACCTTCGGCAATTGGCATTTTTTTTGGCTGACCATAAACTCCAGCTGATGAGGAGAATATTATATATTTTACGTTCGCAAATTTCATTGCTTCAAGCAAATTAATCCCGTTATAAAAATTGTTTTTATAATATTTTAACGGCTGCTTGACTGACTCACCAACTTGGATAAACCCTGCAAAATGAAATACTGCCTCAATCTTTTCTCTTTTTAATACTTTTTCGATCAGTTTTTGATTTTTTAAATCACCTTTAATAAATTTTGCTTTTTTAGGTATTGCATGTTTGTGACCATAACTAAGATTATCAAAAACTACAACTTTATCCCCGTTTGCTAATAATTCTTTAACTGTATGCGAACCAATATAACCCGCACCACCCGTAACAAGTATTTTCATTATTCCTCCTTATTATTATGGATTTTTATTGTTTTACGATATACTTCTAGCAATCTTTTTGTAGTCTCTGGTATAGAGTATTTAATTGACGTTGTTTTTGCACCTTTTGCAAGATTATTGCGTAAACCTTTATCATTAAGTAATTTATTAATCTTTTGAACAAAATCGTTTTTATTATCTTTAGTTACTAAACCGTCTAAGCCATCTGTAACAATGTCACCTGTGCCTGGAGCTTTAACTATGACCATTGGTAAACCTGCAGCCATTCCCTCAAGAACTGTTAAGGGGTGCACCTCACTCTTTGACGCAGTGACATAAAGGTCTGCTAGAGCTAAATAACATGGCATATCATTATAAGAAACAAAATCGGTTATTATAGCACTACCTGCAAGACCAAGTTTTGTTATTAAATTATTAAAATAATCAATTTGCATCCCACCACCTATTAAAATCAATTTTGTGTCGGGTTTTGATTTTTGAAGGATTTTAAATGATTCTAGCAAAAATGTTAGATTTTTTTCTTCTGCAATCCTACCCGTACAAACTAATACTTGATCAAACGGTTTGATATTATATTTAATTTTTAACTTATCCACCTCTGATTTTGGTGGTATTTTTTTAAATCTTTCAATATCAATACCATTAGCAACCACCTCGATGGGTGTCTTAACACTATATCTTTTTAAAACTTTTGTAATACCTGGTGCTGGTGCAATAATCATATCAACACGTTTACTAAAACCCTTGATGTACCACTCAATTGATCTTTGAACTATTTCTTTTGATATTGGTATATAATGTGAATATTGTTCATATTGTGTATGGTTTGTAAAAGCAATTGGTATATTAAATTCCTTAGCCACGTCAGCTGCACGATCACCCATAATAAATGGATGTTGCGTGTGGATGATATCCATAGTTTTTGCTGTAGCCTTGATCTCATCACTAGCAGAAAAAACAAAATGATAACCACTTTTGCCAGGAAGAGGTAAGGAATTCATATGAATAATATTTTTATCCTTAGATTCATCCTTATAATTTTTATATGTTGGACAAAATACAAAAACCTCGTGCCCCAAAGCTTCTAACCCTTGTTTAAACCCCAAAACCGAGTTAACCACACCATTAATAACAGGCTTATATGTCTCTGTAAAAATTCCTATCCTCATAGCATCCTCACTAATTACTAATAAGTACAAATGTACTAATATTAATTAATATTCAAGATTCTTTTATAATCTACTTTTGTTCTAGTAAAATTTGCCAATATTCCCAGCTTTAAATTATTCGCCTTTAAATAAGAATATACCTGTTCAATATTCTGCTTACGAAAAATGGAATCCTTTTTTATTTCCAAAACTATTTTATCATCAATCAGAAAATCAAGAAAATATTTACCAATTTTTACGTTTTTATAAGTAACTGGTGTATAGGCTTGTTCTTTAAACTTTATTTTTTCATTCGTAAGCGCTATGGCTATAGCTTTTTGATAAAAACATTCTTTATGACCAGAGCCAAGATTATTAAATACGTCATACAAAATACCAACTATTTTATAACTCTCATCTGGATAGATTAAATCTTCTCTTTTTCTCATAACTGTTTTATTCATTCATTAGACTTGTTACGAAATAATATTTTTACTACAAACTAATAATTTTGGTTAAAAAATAATTCATAGTTCGTCAGCGTAACTCTGTTACAACTTTCTCACTCTTCATTATTTTCACTCATAATTCTTAGCTTTCGCTACAAAAATTATTACGTAACAAGTCTATTGTTAATATTAATAGCTAATGACACCCTAATTATACCACAATTAGTACATTTGTAATATTAGTATTTTAGTAGTTTTCATATTAATGAAATGGGGTCAACGTCTATTTTCCACCCTTTGGCGAGTTTTGAAACAATCTTTTTTAATAACTCTTTTTCTAACTTTAATTTAATAAATACAATCATTTGATATTGAAACCTACCACGAACTTTTGCAATAAAGCTTGGTCCCGGCCACAAAACTTGTAACTTATAACTTGTAACTTGTAACTTGGTTATTTCAGTTTCTTTTTGGCATTTTTCTTCGAATTCATTTTGATAAGTTAACTTTATTAGCTGACTAAAAGGAGGGAAATTATTATCTTTTCTTACTAAAAGTTCATCTTTTAAAAAGACATTTGGGCAAGATTGGCGTATAAAATACCATAACTTATTCTCCGGATTAAAGGTTTGTAATATAAAGTTTTTTGATGTCATATACATTAATTTTACGACTGTAAAATATATATTTTCTGATGTTTTGTAATCTGGTAAATTCAATAAATTATCCAGATTAACGATACCAACTAAATTAAATTTTAGATTATAATCAAGAATCTTTTTAGTTGCAATTATTATTTGGTTACTATCGATTTTTTGCTCGATATTTTCTGAATCTACATCGATCTGAATAGACTTCACGTTCGGAAAAAGTTTATAAATTACATCTCGAATCCTATCAATCCCAAGCCCAATCGATTTGAGTTTGATGCCGCGACAATTTGGACAAGATTTTGGTACTAAAATTTTGACATTACATCTGAAGCATTTTAATCTTATACCTTGTGACTGGACACTGGTTACTTGAGTGTATGGTAAACTACACCTGTCACATTTAAAAACATGTCCACAATCTTGGCAAATAAAACTCGATCCTTCACCTTTTCGTTGTGAAAAAAGTAATACTTTACCATTATTTTCGATTGTTTTATTAATCGATTCTTCAAGCTCCCAAGATATCATCTTATTTTTTTGTGTATTTAAATCGATTATTCTTTTACTAATTAGTTTTTTAGATTCTAACGGTTTATTTTGTAATCTTAAATATTTTTTATGTTGCTCATAATAATAACCTTCTACATTAGGTACCAGACTACCAAAAACTAAATTGGCCCCCGTGAGCTCGCAAAGTTTTTTTGCCACAGTAACAGAAAGGTATCTAGATGATTGATCCTCCTTATACCCAAAATTTTCCCCTTGATCAATAACAACTAACCCTAGATTATTGATTGGAGCAAAAACTGTTGGCCTAGTACCAATAACTACTTGATGCTTATTGTTTCTAATATCAGCCCAGATATTGTATCTTTGAGTTTTAGTCATCTCGCTGTGATATAAAACTGATTTAATATTTTTTTTGCTAAAAATATTGTTTGAGCTTAGTTGAGAATTCGGAAGCAAATCCTGAAAAGCCTTTGCCTGCTCAATATTAGGAAACAGTATCAAACATTTTTTGTTTTTTTGTATTGATTTATCAATTAATTTTAAATAATCAGCTATTCTCTCGTCAAAACGATTATATAATGTATAAATATTATATTTTTTCTTGTCATTTTTATTGACGCAAAAAAAAGCGATCGCTTTTTTTTGCGTCAAGTGGATATTGTCTAATTTTGATATTTCTTGAGGTTCGGTATTTTTTATTTGACGCATGGCAGTAGGTGGAATCATCGTAAAAATTACTTTACCAATTGGAGTTAGATAGTAATCACTCATCCATTTTGCCAATTCTAACCTAATTTGGTCTAAAACAGGATTTTGATCTATTATCTTTATTATTGGTTTGAGTTTTTGTTCTATTACTTTATTACTGTACTGCTTTAATTCTACTATTACTCCTTGGATTCTTCGTCCGTGGAAAGATACCAAAACTAAAACCCCTAACTTGATGTCGGGTAATAATTGAGGAGGTATTAGATAAGTAAAAGTTTGTCTATGTAAACTAGTTTTAGTATCAACCGCAATTTGAGCATATTGCATGTTATTCCTTATATCTTGTTACTTCAAATCTATAAATATCAATTGGCTCATCGAAGTTGATACCTGCTTTTTGTTTACAAATTGTAATTTGTTGATCAGGAGTATCTACACCTTCAAGGTCTGGTAATAGCAAACCTGTTTTGCCATCATCAGATTTAACAATCACACCATATTTTTTGACATTGAGTTGGTTAATTAGTTGACTGGTTAATTGGCCTGCCCCGACTTGTCCCGAATTTACTTGAGGGAGTGCAGTCGAGGGGTTAATTAAGTTATTAGTAATCAATTCTGGCTCATTTAACACATCAACTGAAATTTCGAGATATTCTAGCTCATCAAATCTTACTGGTTCAAAACGGTAATCACGCGAACAAGCAGAAATTGCATTATCAATGATTTCTAACGCAATATTAGCTTTAGTTGGCAAAAATGTTCCTATACAGCCACGAAGTTCACCCTCTTGGTTAATCAGTTGATTTGATAGTTGGCCTGCCCCGACTTGTCCCGAATTTACTTGAGGGAGCATAGTCGAGAGGTTAATTGGTTTTTTATGAATTGACACAAAAACACCTGCTCGTTTTTCTATAATTTCTTTTGGGGCATCATCTGGCAGTTTCAAAACCTTACCATTTTTGACAAATTCATTAATTGCATTTTTAGCTAATTTAACATATTGATTCATACTAACCTCCTAAATTAATAGTATCAGTTTTTGATTATTTTAAAAGCGCTCGCCTAAGCGACCGCTTTTGAGATCGTTGCAACAAAGATCTATTGCCATTCTTTTTTTACAACAAAGATATCAGGATGGTTACGATATCCGTATCTGTAATCCAAACCAAATCCTGCTACATAATAATCGTCGTTAAGGAGGAAACAACAATAATCAATCTTAACTTTATGTACTCTTCTTGAATTCTTGTTTATCATTGAGAAAAATCGAATGTTGGCTGGCCGACGGTTCTCCAAAGAAAATAAATCCATAAGATATTGATACTGACCGCCAGTATCAATAATGTCCTCGATAAACAGTATTTCTTTACCTCGAGGAGCATTATGCATATCTTTTTTGAGAAGATATTCACCTGAACTTTCCGAGTTTTCGCCATAAGATGAAATCGTCATAGTATCAAAAATAACTTTGAGCTCATATTCGAGCTTGAAGCATATCCGCCCAATTTCTAGGAGCAATTGAGTAGCCACAAAAGAGGCACCGTTCATAATTACAACTGCTATTACATAATGAATGCCTCTCGATCTATAGTCATTAACAATTTGACGTGCGGCCTTCTTTATTTCTCTTCTAATATTCTTACTGGGGTAAAGCACAAAGTCAATAATTTCCTTCAAGGTAGATTGAACTTTTGTTGCCTTCATGATCGATTCCTCCCTTTTTAAATATACTAGTTGATAAAACTAAAAATCATTACTTAATCTATACTTAAGTCGCAATTTTCAGATTTATTTTATACTCTAGTAGTAAATGGTTTATAATTTTTAGGTATATCAGTATCTTTATCGGTCATTCGGTGTGCGCGAATAGTAATTTCTTGACCCAAATCAGGATTGATATTTTTAAAATTCGGTCTTCCTGGCTTTTTTGAACCACCAGAAATTAATCTAGTCCCTTTTGGTAATATGCCACCTTGGGCATATTTTTTAGCTACCTCATTTCTAAAGTGGTAGCGATTATTACGAGCTTCTTCTTCATCACCTTTTGGTTCTTTTTTTCTATCCGTAAATTCGACAGTGGGTACCTCACCTACTGCTATTCCTGATTCTTTCATATTAACTCCTCCCAGTATATCAACTTTCAGAAATAATCAAGTCGTTTAGTGATACACTATGGAATTAAACTATTACAATACCTTTAAATTACATCTATTATTTGTGCCTATGATTATTTAAAATCATAACTTAAAGTTGTATTACTGGGCATTATTTTCTAACTTAAAATTAGCTACTAAATAACCTACACCAAATGGGCCTTCATAGGATAAAATTTCTGGCTGGTATTTGAGCCCATCAAGCGCGCCCAATAAAATCAAAATAGACCTATAGCCACACTCACCAGCTGACTCAACAAATCCTTCATCCATTTCTAATATTTCACGAATATGCTTGTTTTGCAAGTAATCCACTATTGTCTCATCAAATTCTGCCCCTGCCTTACTAAAACCTGCTGGCACACTACCAATTAAACGATGCGATAAATCTCCTGAAGCAATTAGAGCAATTTTGTCATTTATAAACTCTGGTGATTTAGCAATATCACGAATAATTTGTCCAAGTGCTAAATGTTGGAGACGATCCAAGTATGAATAGGCTATTACTACAATTTTTGTGTTACTGGAAATCTTTTGTTTAAAAAAATATAATGGTACCATCTCTCCATGATCCAGTTCAAAAAAATCATTATCAGGATCACCAAATAAAAATGATTTGACTCCTTGATCCTCAGATCGTTTAATAATCTCATTAACCAAGGGTCGATCATTATTGAATCTAAAATCAACCTCCGGTGCGCCAAACTGTTTAAGACTACCCTCAAACTTATTATTACCATATATTGCAAACCTGTCGCTGTGGGCTAAAGCGTGTGGCGATACAATTATAATTGTATCTGGCTCAACTTCTGCCAGTTCATCGGCCAATTTCTCCATAGCTTTAATAGTTTTAGAACATTTTTTAGTGTCCTTGCCACCAACTTCTGGTATGATAATTGGTGGATGAGGAGTTATTGCGACAAAAGAAAGCATAAGAAGTCCTTAACAATTAACCTAATTTCTAATTATTCTAATTAACCTAATCAATTCTTAAATCCTAATGTCTAATGACTAATAGAATTTTCGATTTTCAGTTATTTTTTTAAAATTAATTAATTTACATTTCATTAAAAATTAATAATTAAAAATTTGAATTTTTTATTAGACGTTTCCAACATAAACATATCTTAGCCCAATTTTTTTACCAATTTCTTGGGCTTTTTCTAGTTTTTCCATGCTTGTTGGTGATAAAAACATTTTATAAGCCGGAAAGTAGCGCGACAAATGCCATACAATATCACTCCCCAGTTCATTATAAATAAAATGGGCGATTTTTTCTAATTGCTCTTGGTCATCATTAACTGTAGGAATAATTAGAGAGGTAATTTCTAGATGGACACCTTTTTTAATAAGTTTTTTGCAATTTTCTAAGACAATATTTGGGTCGCCTGCGCCACAATATTTATTAAATTTATCTTTATCAATAGTTTTAATATCAATATTGGCGGCATCAAGATAAGGTACTATTAATTTTAAGGTCTCGTCAGTCATATAACCATTTGATACCCAAATGTTCTTTAAATGAGCCTTGCGAGCTAATTTCATAGTATCTAGTGTATATTCCAAATAAACTGTTGGTTCGGTATAAGAATAAGATATTGATGGACAGTTGGCTTTTTTTGCATCAAGAATTATTTTAGCGGGAGGCAATAAAAAATTACTTTCTTCTGATTGATATCTAACATTATTATCCTTTGGCCCCTGACTAATATCATAATTTTGACACCACTGACATCTAAAATTGCAGCCAACTGTGGCTACAGTTAAAGTTTGTGTGTGAGGTAAAAAATGATAAAGTGGCTTTTTCTCTATTGGATCAATATTCTCAGCACAAGCTTGACCATAAGTTAATAAATATAATACTCCGCCTTGATTCTCGCGAATACCACAAATACCCCGCTTACCGTCAGCTATTGTGCAACGATGGTTACAGGTTTGGCACTGGACCCTGCCCACCATCGCAAGCTCAGGCGTTGCGGGCGTGGCTTTATCATTATCAAGTTTTTTGTATAAATAGGCTTCTTTTAAATATGGGATTACCACGGTTTACCTCGCAATGACAAACTGAATTATTAGTATTATACTCTCAACTAGCAACTCTCTGCTCACAACTCATGACAATTATATCTTGTCATTAAATATGAATATAGTCAATTTTACCGCTTACACACCCCCGAGGTGTCTCCCACTTCGCCATAAGGCTTCGAGGGACAAGTTACGATTTCACCTCAGGGGTGAAAGAAAATACCTGTTGCATATTTATCTACAAACTCCTTGACAAAAAGATAAAAATATGGTATGATTTTAATTGTGTTTAACCGAGAGTTGAACATAAATAAACAGAAAGGGGGTCTATAATATGGACCTCATTTATTCGGGAAGGGTATCTCGAAGAGTCGTGAATTGGAATCGTGTGCTCCGATTCATTATTCTCCCCATATTCTCGGCAATATTTTTTTTCGTAATCCTGCCGAGGATAGAGCATGACGCCGAAAAGAGGATGACAAATCCTCCGACGGCAATTGTCATGCAGGAAAACCCCTACGGGGAAAGGGTCGAAAGAAATTACGATTCCAGTACCCCTGGGGTTCAGCGAATGATTTTGGAAGAGGCACAACCTCTTCCATACTAACCACCGTCTCTGCCGACCATTACGCCCTACCCTTGATGGTGGGGCTTTTCTATTACTTAA
>CAZXAY010000015.1:0-26418 GCA_964638435.1 uncultured Candidatus Saccharibacteria bacterium
GCTAAGAATTTTGAGCCCGCCTTAATTCGGATTAGGCGAGGCAGGTGAAAATAATAAAGAGTGAGAAAGTGTAACAAAGTTACGCTAACGAACTATGAATTATTTTTTAACCAAAATTATTAGTTTGCAGTAGAAAGATTATTTTGTAATAAATCTAATACACATGATGGGAGTGAATATGGCAGATCAAATAGTAAATAATCAAACAGACAATACTTCTAATAATCCTGTTCCTGCTGATACAACTGTAGCAACAGCTCCAGTAAGTCAAAGTAAACCAGTTGAAGATATGTTTAATACACCTGTTGCTGTTGTAGCTGCTCAAGATCAACCTCAAGCTAAGCCTGTTGTGCAAACGGAACCAGTAGCTAATGAGCAATCACAAAGTGTGCCAACGCCTGCAGTTCAAAATACGCCAGTAGCTGAATCAGTTGTGGAGCCAGATCAACAAGTTGTTACCGAAGAACCAACTGAAAAACCAGCAGAGCAACTAGTCGCAGAAACTCCTGATCCACAAGCAGTTAAACAAGAAGAATCAACAAAAATAGCTAATGATCAAATGAGGCAAGGTATGGAGAAAAGGTTAGAGGCAACTAGCGTAGCAGCAGGCATTGCACCAGTAGTAGCTGAGGAAACTTCCAAGCCAATCGTAGATATACTAAATGCTGCGCCACATGAACAAGAAAGTTATATTAATCAAAATCCGTCATCAATATAGAATATAGATTAATTCTGAAAACAAAAACCAAATAAAGGATTATATGAACAACTATGGTCAAGTAATAGTTGACAAGCAGGACCCTGTAACTGGATGGGTTCTTCCTTTAGTTGGTATAGCTGGAGGAATACTATTAATACTGATTATAATCTGGCTTGTTGTCAGATATTTTCGTAGTAGCAAAATTAGGAGAGCTGATAATTGGACAATGTTTCAAATAAACATGCCCAGAGAAATTAAAAGGCCTGACGATCCAAATAATAATAAATCCGAGGATTTTAGACAGTTAATTGCAGTCGCTGATAACTTTTTTTCATCTATGGCGGGACTTTACAAAAGCGGAAGTAGAGGGTGGCTAGGTCAACCAAAACTTAGTTTTGAGATTGTTGCCAAGAATGGAGAGATATATTTTTTTATTGGTGTACCTAAAGAGTTAATTACGTATTTAGAAAAACAAGTAAATAGCCATTTCCCTCACGCTCAGCTTGAGAGGACTGATAATTTTAAAATTTTTACCCCTGAGACTAAAATATCATATTCATCTCTAAGATTATCTAGAAAATTTGTTTACCCGCTAAAAACATATAAAGTATTAGATAGTGACCCATTAAATGGCCTAACTAATATTATGAGTAAACTTAAAGACGGTGATACGGCCACAGTTCAGATATTAGCTAGACCAAGTAGCGGTACATGGCGCCATGCATGTGTTAGGGCAGTATCAGCTGTTAAAGATGGTAAGCAAATTTATGATAACAATTTTATTTGGTTTATGTATGGAATTCTTGATTTTGTTAGTGGCGCATTAAGTAGTATGAATAGCAAAAAAAATCCTGAGCAACAAAACAATAATTATAGGTTTACTCCTCATCAAGATGAATTGATGAAGGCAATAAACGAGAAAGCAGGTAAAGTTGGTTTTCAATCTCAAATTAGAATAATTGCAACAAGCAAGACACAAGAAGAAGCAGATCTAAACAATAGTAATATTGTGAGTGCTTTTTCTCAGTACAAAGCTCCAGAGTGGAATGGATTTAAAAAAGTTGGTATATTACCAAACAAAAAAAAGTTTTTAACTAATTTTATTTTGAGGGAGTTTAATTTTAGACCATATAGTATCTTAAATTCAGAAGAGTTATCCACTATTTGGCATCCACCAAATAAGTATACAGAAACCCCAAATATCTTTTGGATGAAATCAAGATTACTGGCTCCTCCAGCTGATATGCCAACAGAGGGTTTAATGATAGGGGAGAGCCACTATCGCGGTGAGGTTAAAAATGTTTATATAAAACAAGATGATAGACGTCGTCATATGTTTATGATTGGTAAGACTGGTGTAGGTAAAACTACTCTTTATCTGAACATGATTAAACAGGATATTGAAAAGGGTTATGGATGTTGTTTTATTGATCCTAACGGTGATGCTGCTGACTTGGTATTAAAATTTGTGCCCAAAGAACGTGCAGAAGATGTAATTTACTTTGATCCATCTGATGCCGAACGCCCGATGGGATTAAATATGTTAGACTGGAAACGCCCAGAAGATAAAGATTTTCTAATTTCAGAATGGCTAGAAATTTTTTATAAACTATTTGATCCAAATAAAACTGGTATGGTTGGCCCTCAATTCGAGCATTGGGGACGCAATGCTTCACTTACTATTATGGCACAACCAGAGGGAGGATCATTAATTGAGATTCCTAGACTTTTTACCGATGATGCATTCAGAGAAAAATGTATATCATACGTCAAAGATCCTGTGGTGTTGGCATTTTGGAATCAACAAATGGCTAAAACTGCCGATTTTCACAAATCAGAGATGTTCAACTACTTTATCTCTAAATTTGGTCGCTTTATGACTAATGATTTAGTTAGAAATATTATTGGACAAGCAAAATCAGCTTTTGACATTCGCGAAGCTATGGATAGTGGCAAAATACTAGTTATTAATTTATCTAAAGGTAAATTGGGCGAAATGAACTCATATTTACTTGGTATGATTTTAGTATCAAAAATACAAGTAGCAGCTTTTCAACGAGCAGATATGCCAGAAGAGCAGAGAAAAGATTTTTATCTCTATGTCGATGAGTTTCAAAACTTTACCACTAACTCATTTAAAACAATTTTGTCTGAAGCCAGAAAGTATAGATTAAATTTAGCAATAACTAATCAGTATATTAAACAGTTAACAGAGGAAATCCGTGATGCTGCCATTGGTAACGCAGGTACTTTACTTTGCTACAGAATGGGTGCCGAGGATGCTGAATTTATGGTTAAAGAATTTCCTGGTGTGACTGAGCAGGATTTAACTAATCTTCCATTTGCGTCCCTTTATGTTAAACTACTAATTAATGGGACACCATCAAAACCTTTCAGTATGAAGGGTGTAAAAGCAGTGCCAACTCAAACAGATGAGCAAACCAAGGCAATCAAAGAATTATCTAGATTAAAATATGGTAAAAACAAGTTAGAAGTAGAAGAGGATATTAGAAAGAGAACGCTATCACAAGATAATGCGGCTCCACCAGAGAGTACGCCGCGGGAGGCATCATATGGATAAAAATTCTAAAGGGGTGGTTAAAAATGAGGGTGAATTGGATTTAGAGCAAATCAATCAGTTAATAAATTCTATTGAGAATAGTCTAACTGATTTAAAAAAGTTGTTGTTTGATAGTAATTACGAAAAAATCGCTAAAACAAAACTATCAAAACATGAAAAGAATAACGGTAAAATTGTAGAGGGAGTTTTTAATGGAGAAGAGATGATTGACGGTAATGGCAAGCATTATCAAGTTCCACCTAACTACGCTTCTAAGTCAAAGTTAGTAGCAGGAGATATTCTAAAATTAACTGTATCATCGGATGGTAGTTTTATTTACAAACAGATTGGTCCAGTTGATAGAGAAAAAATTGTTGGGCAAATTCACGAGAAAAGCGGTAAGTTTCAAGTTGATGCCAATGGTAAAGTTTTTAATGTTTTGCAAGCCAGTGTTACTTTTTTTAAGGCTAAGTCAGGGGATCGAGTAACTATCGTTGTACCCAAAAATCAAGAATGCAGTTGGGCAGCAATCGAAAATTTGATAAATTAATAGATTGATTTATGATTTTTGATTGATGATTTATGATTTAATATAAATTTTATAAATCTGCAATCTTAAATCTAAAATCTTAAATTATTTTATATGCAAATTAGTATATCCTTACAAATTATTTTATCAATTTTAGTACTAATTATTTTAGTTAAACTGATATTGTCTTGGATTAAAAAAAATGAGCGTAATAAAAAAATAGAATGGATGGAGTCTCAAAAATATACTATTCTCCACATTCTAGTCCCCAGGGATAACGAAAAATCTCCAACTGCAGCAGAACAGATGTTTGCAAGTTTGCACGGAATATTTCACCCCGATGCCAAGTGGCAAGAGCAAATCAGTTTTGAGATAATTTCTCGAGATAAATACATCCATTTTTATGCTCATGTGCCAACCCATTTTAAAGATTTTTTAGAAGGTCAGATATATGCTCAGTATCCAACAGTCGAGATTTCTGAGGTAGAGGATTATACTGATGATGATTTTAGTTATTTAAAAGCAGTGGGCTGTGAGCTAATATTAAATAAAAATGATGCGTACCCCATTAAGACTTTTCAAAGTTTTGAGGTTGATCCGTTGTCGGCTATTACTAGTGTGTTGACTAAGGTTAATGATGATGAGCAAATTTGGATTCAAATTATTGTAAAACCTGTTTCAGATTCTTGGCAAGAACGGGGGATCAAATTTGTTGAATCAATTAGGGGCGGCCATTCATCAGAAAAAAAGAATATTTTACTTTCAATTATAAAATCATTTATAAATTTTGTCTTTGAATTAATTAGTGTAGCGGGAAGTTCTAGTGCAGAAGCTAAACCGGTTGAAAAAGTGAGTGAGGTTAAACTGTCTGGTCCTCAGGAGGCAGCGCTTAAATCAGTTGAAGAGAAAATTGTAAAGTTGGGTTTTTCTACAAAAATGAGAGTAGCTTTGTTATCACCTGATGAATATGCCGGGAAGGCAAAAACGGCCATTGTTGCCGGAGTTTTTAAGCAATTTAACACTAACAATTTAAATGGTTTTGAACCAACAAAAATTGTTAGTGGTCGAGAATTTATTAAATCATATCAAAAAAGAGAATTTTATGATGATGGTTATGTGTTAAATATAGAGGAGTTGGCATCATTATTTCACCTACCAACAGTTGCGGTAGAAACTCCAAGTATTGTTTGGGCTGGTAGTAAAAAAGGGGAGCCACCAGCTGATTTACCAATTGAAGGGAGCGCTGATCCAGACGAACTAACAATTTTTGCTAAATCGGATTTTCGTCATTTAGTACACAGATTTGGTATTAAAATAAGAGATAGACGACTTCATATGTATGCAGTAGGTAAAACTGGTACTGGTAAATCTACAATGCTAGAAAACATGATTATTGACGATATTGTTAAAGGCAAAGGTGTGGCAGTTGTTGATCCTCATGGTGATTTAATCAATCATGTATTGAACTTTATTCCAAATTCTCGGGTTAATGATGTAGTATATTTTAATCCCGCAGATCGTGATTGGCCGGTTGGCTTTAATGTCCTAGAAAATGTTGATCCTGATTTAAAAAATATCGTAGCATCGGGCGTGGTAGGAATTTTCAAAAAAATCTTTGGCGAGAGTTGGGGTCCAAGATTAGAATATATTTTAAGAAATACAATATTAGCGCTATTAGATAATCCTGATTCTACAATGCTAGGAATTATGAAGATATTAACTGACAAAGATTATCGTAAAAAAATTATTGAGCATGTTAAAGACCCTGTTATCAGAGACTTTTTCTTAAACGAATATGAAAAATATGATCCAAAGTTTCGTACCGAGGCGATTGCTCCTATACAAAATAAAGTTGGTCAATTTTTATCTTCATCAACGATTCGTAACATTGTTGGTCAACCAAAATCTTCTATTGATATCGAAAAAATAATGAATGAGGGAAAAATTCTTTTATTAGATTTATCTATTGGAAGAATTGGGGAGGATAATAGTGCTCTCTTGGGTGCAATGATGATTACAAAAATTCAATTAGCAGCTATGAGACGCACAAATATTCCCGAAGAAGAGCGTAGAGACTTTTTTCTTTACGTTGATGAGTTTCAAAATTTTGCTACAGAGTCATTTGCTGTTATACTTTCTGAGGCCAGAAAATATCGCCTAGGACTAATTATGACTAATCAATTTATTGCTCAAATGGATGAAGTAGTAGCTAAAGCGATCTTTGGAAATGTAGGGAGTATAGTTTCATTTAGAGTGGGGGCAACCGATGCTAGTTTTTTAACCAAAGAATTTGAGCCAGTTTTTGAACCTAACGATCTGGTGAATTTAGATAACTACCATGTATATATAAAAATGGCGATTAATGGAGTAACCAGACCAGCTTTTTCTGCCATAACTTTGTCACCAAGTAAAGGAGAGACTACTAATATCGAAAAAATTATCAATGTCTCGCGAGAGCGTTATGCCAAACCACGCAGTTTTGTGGAAGAGAAGATTCAAGCATGGTCAGATGAACAATATAGACTAGCTAAAAATGATTTTGCCGATAAGGATGAAAAAATCAGAAAAATTCTATATGATGAAAGGAAGGGTAGTAAGGTTATCAACGGATATAATGAGATAAAGGATCAGGCTGGCAAAAAATGGTATATTGCCCAAGAGGCAGGTGCAAAGAAATCTGAAGAAAATCAACCAGTGGAAAGTCCCGTTAAGAACAAAGCAAAAGTTGAAGAAGTGATTGAAGATAAAAAGGAATCTCGGACGAGCGACGAAGCTCGAGATCAGGAAAATATTAAGCCTGATAATTCCAATAACAATCATCATCAAAATCACAACCAGAGGGTAAAAGAAACTTTTACTAGAAATAAAAAAACTCCAGACACACGCGAATTAAAATCAATTTTAGCACCTATTTTAGAACGTAAGTTTCAATCTCGTAAACAAAAAGATACAAATCAGGGGTTAATTAATGTCGATGATCTTAAAAAGTTCACTAATCCACCTTCCAACATAAATAATTCAGTTATTAATAATGACAATGATATTAAAACCTTAAAGGCTGATGAAGTCATCAAATTCAAATAATATAGAATAAGATTATTCATCCGCCTATGGCGGATGACACCTGGCGCCAATAAGCGCATAAGGAGGTTAAATTGTCAAAAAAACAAATTATTACATTACTATTGATTATTTTGATACTAGTTTTAGGTTACATTGCAATTTATATTTTAAACGCTCGAGGATATATTAAAATTTTCGGATCAACAAATTATTATCAAAAAATTGAGTCAATTGAGAGCTATAATGATTGGCAAAATGCTACTAGCTACAGTGGTCTTGATTATGATGGGGGTGTATTAAAACTTAAGGTTTCAAATACCCAGGCCCAAACCGAGCAACAGCAGGTTAATCAATATTTAAATAAAGCCCAAGGGGCACAAGGCAATAATTATAGTGTGGTATTAGACAATAAAAGCATTTATTTTGAATCTACCACTAATCGAGTAGCTATCACTAATTTTGATCTTGATGATGTTGGTTATGTTGAAGTTAATGGTAACAGAGTAATTGACTTATATCAATATCCAGGTTGGTGTTGGGATATGAATCAGCCAGAAAATACCCGAATCTTGAGAAAATGTATGGGTTCGTACGGAGGATGCCCGAGTCAGGCAGGTTATATTGGCACTGTTGATATAACTAGCTATTTACATTTACCAGGTAGCAATACTTTTAAGATTTATGCAAAAGATTGGTGCGGTGGTAATGTAGGCTATAGTGTTCAACTGACGGAATATAAAAATATTACTACTCCGGCCTCAGTAAGTTATACTAAATCCGGTAATTATATCAGTAAAATTATTGGTGGCGAGGATCTTAGTAGTTTTGATAAGTTAGTAGTAAGCGGTGAAAATAAACCAGCGAATACTGATGTATATTATCAATTTAGATTCTCTAATACTCCTAATTTTGATCCAACCGAGGTTTATAAATGCGCTAGTAACACTATTGGGATAAAAACAGCTAACGCCTGTGTTGAGACAAAATATTATCCAACAAATGGTGAAATCGATTTAAAATCAATTGCCAGTAGAACAAATGCCAAATATATGGCAGTAAAAATCTTCTTAACTTCTAGTGATGGTGCTAATTCATCGAGCCTAGATGGATTTAAAGTTTACTATACGACCAAAGAAGAAGTTGTCCCACCGCCTCAATACAAACTAGATTTTAACCTTTCCTATCAATCAAAAAGTAAAACCCAATCAAAATTAGTTAAATTCAAAGTTACAGACAGCAATAAAATTCCCAAACAATCTTTTGATTCCACACTTGATGAGAATAATAAAGGAAGTTACTTACTTGTTTTAAACATTAGTGGTAGCTTAAAAATATTTGCTAAAGGTATGAAACATCTTTCAAAGAAGATTGATAAAACTATCAATGCCGATTCACAGTTAGATTATGGTCAATTACTAGCAGGTGACATGAATAATGATGATACCGTTAATAGTTTAGATTGGAGTTTAATGAATAAATATTGGCAAACTACTCAGCCAGATTATGAGCTAACAGGAGACGATATTGTTAATAGCTTGGATTGGAGTATTATGAATAGTAACTGGGGGAAAAGAGGAGAGGCATTAACAGATAATTTAAATTTCTAAATATTAATAGATTAAAAATAAAAAACCAAAAGTTAAAAATGCAAACCAAAAATATATAAATTTTAATATCTTTAATCTGTGTTTTTGATCTTTAATCTTTTATTTTTAATTTTGTAAGAAGGAGGTTTATGAAAAAAAACAGTTTATTTCTAGCGTTAGTGGTTCTAGCGATTTTATTGGTTCCAAAATTGACACAAGCAGCTAAATTATATTGGTGTAGCGGCATAGTTACACAAACTGATCCACCAGGTTATAGTCCACTTCAGGCAACAGTAGGGGAGACATTTACAGGTGCGATTTGTTTAAATACCGAGGGGCAAGCAGTTGATGGAGTAGATGTTCATTATTTGAACTATGACAAAACAAAATTAGAGGTAGTTGGCACTACAATCACAGCGGGGTCACTATTTGCTAGTACGCCAGCAAATTCGGTTGACGCAACTAATGGAAAGATTAATTTTTCTCAAGTCGCTTCAGGTGGAACAACGTATAATGGTAGTGGAACATTGGCGACTATTACTTTTAAAGCTTTAGCAGTAGGTAATACTAACTTAACTTTTGATTTTACCTCTGGCTCAACTACTGATAGTAATGTGGCAGCTAGTGGGTCAGATTTACTAGATGGTGTCACTAATGGTGTAATAAAAATTGTTGCTGCAACACCAGATGATTCATCCAACAATCCAATTTCATCCAACATATCTTCATCTGGCAGTTCATCTTCAAATAGTTCAACAAGTACAGATTCAAAAGCAACTGCTGCAACCAGTAGCGATAGTAAAGCAAAATTAGTCTCTACTGGTCCAGCCAGTTGGGCGATATTAGGATTGTCAATAGCATTTGCATCATTTCTATCGGCATATCTTTATCATCGCAGAGAACTATTTAAGAGTATTAAAATTGGCAAATCAGCAAAAAATTAGTTGCCAAATAATTAATAAGTTGTAAACTATGAATAAAAGATCACAATTGATCGTAATTATTATTGTTCTCTGTCTGTTGGTTTTTGGAGTAGGAGTGTTGCTATTAGATAGAAAAGGTTATATTAACATTTTTGCTGATACAGTAGATTCGAATGTAAGTTCAAATATTAATCAGAATTTTAGTATTAAAAAGAGTCAATTGGCTACCATAGATTCAGAAAAATTAGTTGCATATATCTCAGAAATTAAGGATAATAGATGTCCACTTCAGGTTATCTGTTTTTGGCCAGGGACAGTAGATATTAAACTAAATTTGGTCAAAAACGGGCGAGTACTGAGTACATTAGATTTTTCATCATACACAGATTTAGAAATGAAGCCTGATATAGCAATTGCCAGCACTAGATTTAAAAATGTTGGTAATTATAAAATTTTCTTAACAGGAGTAGGGCAGCAGACTCAAAATAATGATTCAGGTAACTTGAATGCAACTTTTTACATTTCTTTATTTAATCAAGGTGTAGCAAAAAGCATGATATTTAAAACTGGGCTACCAAGCATGAATGGTAAAGTCTTGACCGCTTATCAAGATGGTAATGTATATATCGACGATTTTAATGTCAAGGCCAATAGCATTGATGGAACCCAGCCATATCAATATATCACCACAAGTCAGTCAGAAAAACTCTATTTTAAACCCAACAAATATTTGTCTCAAAAAAAGGAGTATAGTTTTAAAGATACTGATAATATAACTTTTGAGTTTATGAATCTCTTGATAGGGGATTTGAACAAAGACGATACAATCAACTCATTAGATTGGAGTTTATTAAACGGGTTTTGGCAACAAAATAATTCTAGTTTTGATTTAACAGGGGATAGTGTTATTAATTCTTTAGATTGGAGTTTAATGAATATCAATTGGAATAAGCAGGGAGACGGGCTTAAAGAAGGTTGGCAGATGTATTTAGATAATAAAGGATAATTTAGCTAACAAATATTATAAAATAATTATTACAAAAAATAAACTTAAAATAAATTTATTTTTTTTGCTTTATTATGTATAAATTTAATTACACGTAATTCGAAGTTGGTATTTTTGAGTTGTAATAATTTAGTACATACTGAGATATCATATTTTAGCACTAAATACAGAACACCGTTAAAAAACCCATAACCAACTTAAAGAGCAGAGCTGAACTATGTCGCACAATGTATCTTGTGCGACATATTCTTGAGTGGAGTACTGGGGGAGTGCTTATAATTAATCTAACTAATAAATGTTTTTTCATCTTTGATCTCTTCTTCCACGCGTTTTTTACCAAGAAATCTAGTTAAAAAAGAGTAGCGAATAGTGCCAATATTTGCAAAAATTCTTAATGTAAATACAACTAAAACTGCTAAATATAAATCAAGTCCTAATCTATCCCCAAAATATGTAATTAACATTGCCAGAATCATATTAAATATTAGGCCTGATATAAAAATCGTTATGTTGTACCTCCCCTGCAAATCAGCTCTTATCGCTCCTAGAATTGAGTCTAGAATACCAAGAATTCCAACTGCTGTATAACGCACAAATTCTACCGGAATTTCTAGTGGGGCTCCAATGCCGACTGCAACACCTATTAATAATCCAATCAATACATATAACATAAAACCCCTTATAGTTATTAGTTAATTGGTTGATTGGTTAATTAGTTTATTTTATCGGAGATAATTATTACAAATCAACATTTTAACTAGTTAACAAATTAACTTTTATATGGTTTAAAACCGCTGTAAGGCTCTATAATGTGTTAATTATATCACGTACGATAAATGTATCATTAAGACGGTTAATATTTGTTAATAAATAGTTAATAAACGTTAATATTGGTTACTTAACAATCGTTAACCATTATTAACTCATGTTAACTATTATTAACTTTTTTATTTGATCTATTTTGCCATACAACAAGTAATGGTGTGGCAGTAAATATTGAGCTGTAGGTACCGATAGTAACCCCAACAAGTAATGCAGCAATAAATGATGTAATAGTGCTTCCACCTAATAGTAGCATAGTGAGCAATACTATTATTAATGTTAGAGATGTATTTAATGATCTAGCAAGAGTTTGAAGTACGCTTTCATTAGCAACAGTAATAAAATCTTTACTCGGATAACGTTTAAGATTCTCACGTATGCGATCAAATACAACTATAGTATCATGAACAGAAAAACCCATAACTGTTAAAAGTGCAGTAATAAATAGGGCATTAACCTCAAATCCATAAACATGTCCAAGCAATGAATATATGCCCACGCTTACTAGAAGATCATGAAGCAGGGCGATTACTGCACAAACTCCAAATCGCCATGAATTTGCAGGTTTAGGAACAGATCTAAAAGCGTATGCAATGTATAAAATTATAGCTAAGGATGCTAAAGTTAAAGCCCATATGGCTTTATTTTTTAGATTGTTACTGATTGTTGGCCCAACAGTTTCTAATCTTAAAGGTTGATTCTCCCCTACTTTGGTTGAAAGTGTAGATTCTAATAAATTTACCTGATCTTTATCGAGTGGTATGGTTCGAATTAAAAATGATCTATCCCCTGTTTTTTGTAATGTATAATTGTTTTTTGTAAAATCGATGTTGTCTAATTCTTGAGCAACTTTATTACTTTCAACTTGATTTTTAAAGGATAATTCTAAAAGTGTTCCGCCTTTAAAATCTATTCCTAATCTTAAACCCCAAATTGACCAAGATACAATACCCACAATAATAATTGCTAATGATATCGCAAACCAAATCTTATTTTTACGTTGGCTAATTATTTCCATAATATCCTTTACTTTTTCTGCATAAGAATTAATAATAAATTTTTACTAACAGTAATTGCAGTAAACATAGAAACCAGGATACCAATAATTAATGTTACGGCAAAACCTCTAATTAAGCCAGAGGTTGTAAAATATAGAATTACACAAGTAATTAATGATGAGACATTAGAATCTTTGATTGATGACCATGCCCTTCTAAAACCCTCATCAATGGCAGCACTAAGAGTTTTTCCTGCTCTTAATTCCTCTGTCATGCGTTCAAAAATCAAGATATTAGCATCAACTGCCATACCAATTGATAAGATAAAACCAGCAATTCCAGCTAAAGTTAGAGTTATAGGAATAATTTTGAATAAAGCTAGTACTATTAAAGAATATATTCCCAATGCAAGAATTGCGATTAATCCACGGAAGCGATAGCGTAAAATCATAAATAATGCAATTAATATTAAACCAATAATTCCTGCAATAACACTTTGTTTGACCGAATCTGAGCCTAATGTCGCTTCAACATTGCGTTGCTCAATAATTTTGATTGGTACTGGTAGAGCTCCAGCGTTAAGTAATTTAGCTAAGTCTTTTGCCTCTTGTAGGGTGAATTTACCAGTAATTACTGCTTTACCATCACTAATTACAGATTGCACAGTTGGGGCCGAGATCATTTGATTATCGAGTACAATTGCAACTGGTTTTTGCAAATTTTGTTCGGTAATCGTTTTAAATAAATCTTTACCTGTATCATTAAATTCAATAGCGACTTGTGGGTCATTTGAATTTTGGTTATATGTTACCTCGGCTTTTCTTAAATGTGCACCTGTTAAACCAGTCTCTTGCCAACCTGCAGTTTGGGCAGTTGTATCCGCTCCAATTGCAGCCGATTGTTGCCAAAAAGTCAGTTGAGCAGTTTTACCAATTAAATTAGTAGCTTGATTAACATCTTTTATACCAGGCAATTCAACTATAACAGCTTGTTTATCCCCTATTTTAGCTGATTGGATTACTGGTTCTGAAACTCCCAGGGTGTTAATTCTTTTATCAATAACATTAATTACTGCTTGGGTGGCAGAATCTTTATCTTTGGTATCAATTTTTGAGGTATCAAGCTCGTATACTAAATGAGTACCACCTTGCAAATCTAAACCCTCATGTATTTTAAGCTCTTTAAAATATGAGCCAATTTTAATATTTGGACCACTTGGCCAATCAACAATACTAGCTCCAATAGTAAGGAGTAAAATAAAAATAAATGTTATCCAAAGTTTTCGTTTCATAAAATTCCTATGTGTTAATCTCCACTAATTAAATATATGGAATTTATCCCCGCTAATCTTATTGCACCTGCCTCGCCAATACGAGTCAAGGCGGGCGAATGCCACGAAATTATTAGTGAAATTTGTAAAGAGAGATTAGTGGAGTTTTATTCATTATAAATATTCTTCTAACCCTTTTTCTTTAAGCTTATCAATAATCTTTTTAACGTCTTGACTGCGATTTTTATGACAAATTAGTGTTGCATTAGGTGTGTCAACAATAATAACATCTTCTAATCCCACTGTGGCGATTAGCTTATCTTGAGCATACACTAAACAATTTTTATTGTCTAGCCCTATGTGATTACCGCGCTCAATAACATTTTTTCCAGATAGATTGGCCATGATTTCTTGTAAAACTTGCCAGCTGCCAATATCATCCCAACCAAGATCAGCTGGGATTAATGATACTTTATCAAGTTGTTCAACAATATAATCTATTGCTAAGTCTGGCATTAAATTAAATTCGTCAGTAATGACTTGATTTTCTTGATCAGTCCCAATAGCTTTAATAATTTTTTCAAGATGAATATAAATATCTGGCTGGTGTAATTTAATAATATCTAATAAATTTTTTGCTTGCCAAGTAAAATAACTAGCATTCCAAAAAAAATTACCACTATCAACGTATTTTTGCGCAGTTTCTAAATTTGGTTTTTCTACAAACTGTTTAATATTATAAACTTCGACGTTATTCAATAATTTCTCATTTTTCATTTTTAATTTTTCACTTTTCTCAATATATCCTAGCCCAGTATGAGCGAAAGTTGGTTTTAAGCCGATTGTATTAATATATTCTGGATTTTTATCTATTACTTCAAACGCAGCTTTAATTACGCTGACAAAATTTTCTTTATTATTTACTAAATGGTCTGATGCTAGAGTTGTTATAACGGCATCGCTGTCACGTTTAATAATGTAAGATGCAATTAATCCCATAGCTGGCGCCGTGTTACGTGATACGGGTTCAAGAATGTAGTTATTTTCTGGTATTTCTGGTAATTGCTTCATGATCTGCGTTTTATAACGATTATTAGTAGAAATTAAAATATTTACTACTGGCACAATTTCTTTAACCCGATCAAAAGTTTCTTGAATCATGCTTTGATTACCGACAAAAGTTTGTAATTGTTTTGGACTAGATTTTCGACTTAACGGCCAAAGACGAGTTCCTACCCCCCCAGCCATAATAACAATATAGTTTGACATATTACTCCTCTCTAATCGATCTCTAGTTTTTACACTAATACTAATATTAAAACATAGACATGTATGCTTTTATCTTATCATGTATATTTATTGATTTCAATAATATTTTGTGCTATCATATTATGAGTGTAAGAACCTTAACAATGGAGGTATAAAATATTATGGTAGATAATAAATGTTATTATTGTGCTAAACCAAAAGCAAAATTACCTCGCCGTGATCCGGAAACCAAAAATAGAATCTGTACAACATGTTATAGGTTCATCAAGAAATTGACAATAAGGGCAGTTTGCTCAGAATGCGGTTTGGGTCCCAAGGAACTCGACAGAATTCATCCTAAAACTAAGAAAAAAATTTGTCGGGGGTGTTTCAGAAATATAATTGGGAGAATAGAAATTGGAGAATGTTCAAATTGTAGAAAAAATTCTAGAAAACTTTATCATATTGATTCTGTAACTGGTTTAAAAATATGTCAGGAGTGTCACAAAAGAGCGCAGGGGTTAATTGTTCATGGAATTTGTCCTAAGTGTAAGAAAGGATCCAAACGATTAGATCGTGTTCACCCCGTGATAAAAGTAAATATTTGTAGAAAATGTTTTTTGAATCTAGATTATAAGCAGGATCGAAAAAGACTGAAAGGAATTTGTCCTGTATGCAATTTGGGTCCAAAACTTTTAAAGTGGAAGCGCCCTGACTCAGATTCCTCTGTTTGTTATAGTTGTCACAAAAAATCACGACTGGTTGTGAAAAAGCAAACTTATTTAGTTGAAATTTGCCCACGTTGTAACCGTGGACCAAAAAAATTATCTCGTCGATCAGGAACTAATGAATTAATTTGTGAAAGATGTGCTAATATCCTAGATAATAAGATTAATATTTGTCCACTATGTCAAATTAAATTTTATAGATCTAAAAATCATAGTTATAATTTAGATGGATTATATATCTGCAAGAAATGCTATAATACTAAGAAACTGATGGTGTATGAAGACATGTCAGTAGTTAGTTATTATAGTTTAGTACTCAATTCAATTATGATGAAACTCAAAAAAAAGTTCGAATAGTTTCAAATGTGTTGGATATTACAACGGTTTCTGGTCAGTCCGGTAGCCGTTTTTTTATTAATGATGATTTGTGATTAAATTTGAGTTTGATTTGCGATGATATCTAATATTTGATCTATCGCTTTTTCGGGATGTCCTTCATAATTTATTATAGAATGATCGTAGTATTTTTCAAAAGTCATTTCGCGGATAAAACTTTCTTTACGGGTTTGTAACTCCTCTTTTGTAATTTCTTGTCGGTTTGTTTTAAGTCGTTTTTCAAATAATTCAGTTTTTTCGTATTTAATAAAAAAGGTCGTAACATCTGTTTTTGGTAACAAATCATTAGCGTCAATCTGTGTTTTGCCAACTCGAAAATTCTGCGTCAATTTGCGTTTGTACTCAAGAGTACCATCAACATTAACGTCCATAATTACATTTTGCCCAACGTTGGTATGTCGCACAATATCGCTTGTTTTACGGCCATAATACCATTTATCATGAACACGTTGCCACTCGATCATCTCCCCTGCTTTAATCATATCTTTAAATTCTTTTTCTGTAACAAAAATTCTATTGCCAACTTCATTTGACACTCTGGGTGGTCTGGTTGTATAACTTGGCACCATTACAAAATTTGGATATTTCCCCAGTATCCCTTTTATAATAGTGTCCTTCCCTACCCCGGCTGGCCCGGCGATTATAAATATTTTACCTAATTTCATTTTTTCTCCGCTCCTGTGTGTAGTTACTACTACAACTCAGGAAGTCCTTCCGAAAGGTGCTATTGTAATAACAGAACGTAGTTCGATTTACAATAAGCCTGAAGGTGGACATACAATTATTTATTCGCAATTAAATATATTCCTAATGCTTTATCGATTGAAGTTTTCTCACCATGTTTTGAGGCAGCTACTTTAATATTTTTGAATCCAGCTTTTTTGGCTAGATTTTTTAGTTCTGTGGGCGTGAAAACACAAATGTACCGAAACTGCCCAGTTTGACGCCAAGGAATAATTTGATCATTTTGGTCCAATTCTTTAGATTCGAATAACTTATCAATTTTATCATTTTGACTTTTGACTGGCGCCTGCCCCGTCATTTGCGGGGACTTTTGACTTTGTAATTTAATATATCTGGTTTGTAGTCTATTCCAAACTGAGATTAACACTTCCCCACCATGTTTTAATGAATTATAAATATTTTGTAAAAATTGTAGTTGTAGTTCTTCAGAAGGTATATGATGCAAAACTGCAATAGAAATTACATGATCAAATTTATTTTCATATTTTAGCGTAAGCCCATCCCCTACTTTGAAAATCGCGGAAATTTGTGGAACTATAGCAGAACCGATACTGAACTTTGTTTTATTCATTTCAATTAGCTTTTTACTTGGGTCGATTCCCAGGTAGCTGATATCTAATTTTTTATTTTTTAGTTGTGGTTTTAAGTTTTTAGTTTTTAGTTTTAAGATTTTATCCAGTAGTCGTCCGTTTCCACACCCTAAATCTAAAACACTTGATCCTGGTTCTATATTATCAACAAAATCCAAAATTTCCCTTTCCCAAACTTCTTTTCGGGTATCAGAAAATGCCTGAGCCTCATTTTCGTAAAGTTCGCGAGTCATCTTTAACAATTTTTTGGCAGTTGATATTTTCATATAATTAACAAATCAACTGATTAACGATTCAACTTCCTCTTATCTTCTTTTATCATTTTTATAATTTCTGGAAATTTTGAAATTCTAAAATGTCCGTTTTTATTTTTATATATTATAATTTTGGCATTTTTAAGTTTTTTGTGATATTTTTCGGCGTGTGATACTGGTACAACGTCGTCATCTTGCGAAAATAGTAATTTAATATTTGAACAATTTTTTTCGAGTAATGACAGATTAGATTTTAATCGAAATCGATTGGTTAAATAATCGCCAGGCAATGTATTATCAAATGGTGGACAAACTAAATAAACTGATAGTATTTTTTTAGGAAATTTGTTTTCTGATAAATATTTTGCTAGGAATATCCCACCAAGCGAGTTACCAATCAAGATAATATCATCTCGTAAAAATGGGAAATATTGCTCAAAATGAATTTCCCAGTCGTCATATTTGGCATTATCTCGCAATGGCATACGAGGTCTAATGATTTCAAAATCCTTGCTTAATTTTTGGTCTGAATAGTCATCGTACCACTTGATTTTTTTCTCAATCGAAATGGGTCTTGTCCTCAAAAACTTCAAATATTCTTTTTTGTTTTTAAAGGTATCTCCGCCATGAATGATAAATATTTGTGTTTTTTGCATTACAAAACCTTTCTTTTTATTAAATCTGGGATAATTTTATTTCTGATAATTGGTGAAAATCGTAGGTTTACTACATCTTTCTCACCGACCCAATAAAATTTTATTATTTCTTGTGATAGAGTCGGTTCGCCAATAATTCCACCTACATAAAGTTGGTTCCATTATTATTTAATATAATTAACCCCACTTTATTAAAATATGCCATATATTTAATTTTCCGTGAATCAACCATATTCGACATCGGAAGTCAAATATGGTTCAGTAGTCATTAACTTTATTTATTTATTAACTCTAATATAGTAAATGTTTTTTAATAATTGATAATTTTTTTTGATAATCTTTTTGGCTCAGAACAAATCTTTTATAAACTCCTGGTTTGATATCAAGAATATCATGATAATTGCACAAGTTATTTCTATTGGGTTCTAAATATTCTTTGTATGATGAGTATTGCCAATCTATTGGATCAGAAACAATGCTTGCAGTAGTTGGATTTAAGTGGATATATCTTGTTAAATGTAATAATTGCTCGTCATCTTTTACTAACACATTTTTGAACTTTCCTTGCCACAAGGGTCCTTGTCGCTTATGTCTAACATTAAAATATCTTGCATAACCGTTTGAGATATTGGCAATGTATTTAGATATTCCATTTGATATTAACTGTTGTAGAATTAAATGAAAGTGTGTTGGCATTAGGCAGTATGCGATGATTTGTACTATTTTCTTTCTATTATAATTATCTAAAAGTATTAGTTCTTGGTCTTGTTGAGATAATTTAATGAATCTAGAGTAACAAACAGATGGGTTTTCTATCAGATAATATTGTATTATATTTAGCATTCTTGAAAATTCAATGTCATTATTAAAAATTGTATATCCTGCAATACTTTTATTTAGAATGTGATATATTTCATTATTAACTAATAAATCTTGTCTCATAAATCAATTTTACCACAATAAAGTTATTAATACAAAAAGTTAAGTAAACCTGAACCTTATTTGACATCGGAAGTCGAATATGGTTACATTATTATACATTATTATAATCAGTATTAGTAATTTTATTCGAAATAACTTTTACCAATCGAGGTTTCGCGTATGGTGAATTGTTTTTGATAAATTGGATCATAAATTTCGGTAATTTTGTATTTGCCGGAAGTTGAAAGTTTGTTTGGATTATCACTGTGAATGGTTTGTTCAATTATAACAATTTTACCCCAATATAACCATTTACCGTTAATGTTATGAGCCAAGAAACATCTGCATGGTGGCATATGGTAAATGCGAGCATTTGGTTTATTATGAAATTCAAATATTTTATTTTTTACTTCATTGATTGAAATAGGATTTTTTTGATGCTTTTCTATATCTAAAATATCAGCCGGAAAACCCTGCTTTGTGGTAATCTGTAATGTGTCATTTAATTCAAAATAACTGCCCATTTTAGACTCCTATAAAACATTATCAAAATAAGTTTTAGCAACTGCGATATTAACAGGGCGTTGTTTAATCG
The DNA here is from genome assembly GCA_964638435.1 of uncultured Candidatus Saccharibacteria bacterium. Taxonomy (GTDB): domain Bacteria; phylum Patescibacteriota; class UBA1384; order JAMDBS01; family CAZXAY01; genus CAZXAY01. The sequence goes on from CAZXAY010000015.1 coordinate 19,590, forward strand.
CTGCAATTAATTTTGGGTTTAACCCACGACTTTGTATAACGCTCTCGATTTGTTGAGATTGTTTTTCGATCTCACTATCAGTTCCAGCATTAATTCTAACGTCAGTTTTTGATAGACTATCACATAAAAATAAGATTCCCATTTCTTCTTTAAAGTCTGGGTATCTTTGAGCAATTTCTATACATGCTTCTTTGCAGTTTTCGCCTTCTGCAAAAACAAGGTTATATCCAGACTCAGATTTTTTAGCTGCTCTTTTAGTTTTTCCTAATTCAAAATGAAGTCCGGCACATCTAGCAATGTATTTAATTTGATTTTCAGTAAGTTTGTAATCATTTTTAAGTAATGTTTGGATTTGCTCGTTTCCTTTTATCAATTCCTCAGATTTAGCTTCATGATCCGTAAAATTGGGTTTAAATTTATTATCTTTATGCGTGAAGCTACGGGCAAATTTTCCTAAATCATGAAGAATCATACTTATCCTTAATAATTCTTTTTTTGTTTTGCCGTCAATTTGTTCGGAAATTTTTTGATTTATTTTTTCTTTAATGCCCCATTTTTGAAAATATTCTTGTGCTTCTATATCAAATGAGTTAACAAATTTTTCTGAATGCGTAATAATCCCAAATTGATGCCAGCCTGGGTTATGTTCATCAGGATCATCAGGGTTTTGCTTAAAATTATCATTTTCTGGTATATCCAACATTACACTTTTGGCTAGTTCTGGTAATCTATGTAATAAATCTTGAATTACAAACTCAGGGCTTTTAGCGCCTGATAATTCTGGATTTTGTTCGAATGATAATGGCTCCATGGAAACTCCTGCTATTATTTTCGATTAATCATATCTTAAACTTCTAATAATGGTTTATTTCTTATTGGATTATTTATATCAAGTTCATCTATTTTGCTAGTAGGTATAAAATTAGCTATAGACTCTGTATCTTTCCACTTTGAGAGTATTTTCCAAATATCCCCATTATCTAAGCTATCCGTATATATTTTATCTTTAATTGATTTATATTCAGGATATAATGAGCTGTCTGGTTTTTTAACGAATCTTTCTGAAAAATCATTTATCCCGTTATATATGTCTATAATCCATTCTGGTTCTATTTCAAGTGTATCAACTTCCTTCTCACTTTCGTCATTTAGAGTACCATTATCTACAAATATTTTATTACTCGGAATTGATAATTCAATGACCGGTAGCCCCCCCTTAAATTCAGTACTTTGTATACACGGATCGACTGGAGGTTGATACGGTGCCCCAACAGAAATTGATTTTAACCCGGTTATACCTGAAAAAAGTCCGCCAGCAGTTCCTTTATGTAGCTTAAAAAGAATATTCCTTGGTAATTTATGCTGTATAAAATATCTATAATTTTGGAGAGTGGGATTGTTATTTAATTCTCCAAAATCATCCTTAAAAGTCTCATAAACTTTTTCTCTTTTTAGTAATGATTCTAATTCATGAAGTATTGTTTCAGAATTTTCATTAAATAAATTATAAGTTACAGGATTTTCTAGATTTTTACTTTTGCTAACATCTAATATTGATTCTAATTCTTTGCAGCTTAATAATCTAAAATATCTAACAGGTTTGCCTTTAGCGTCTTTATCGGCAGAAGCTAGAGTTTCTTGTTTACGTTGTTCGGAAAATAGTTTCTTTGTTATAGATATTCTATCTTCTAGTGATGTTCCATCAGAAGTTAGTTGCATGACTAAGGAATTTTTATCGATGATTTCTGATTCATGATAATGTATATTTTCTGGCATAATTCTCCAATAAGTATTTATTCAGTAATAAGTTTTTGAATTTCTATAATATCATCAACTAGATAATCTGGGTTAGATTTGGCAAGAACATCATGATCTTGGACGCCCCACGTAATGCCAATGGTTTTAACTTTTGCAAATTGTTCTGCCTCAATATCTCCTGTCGTATCACCAACGTAAAATGTATTATTGGTGTCTAGGTTGTGGTCTTTGACAAGTGAGGTTATAACATCTTTTTTATCGTGTACATCGCTTATTGCTTTAGTAATAAGTATAGAAAAACCAGATTTTGCAATCTCGATAAGAAATTTGGATGCTGGGTCAGAACTCACAATAAAAACTTGATATCCTCTATCTTTGACATAATTGATTATTTTTTTAACATTTTTGTATAGCTTCGGTTCTCCCAGCTGGTCGCTTGATTGGTGGATATATTTTTCATATAATATGCACTGTTTTTTTCGTGTTAAATTTGGGAAATATTTGTTATAAAATTTCATATATGGCAGCGTAAAATTTAACTTTATTTCTTTTTGCGATAACGGTTTGCCACCTAAATCCTTAAAAATTGAATTAACAACATTAAAAAATAGATGCATATTGTTACTTAATGTCCCCGACCAGTCAAAAATAAATGCTTTGTTTTTCATATTGTGTTCTATTCAATTATTCTCATACCTAATTTTTCGAATAACTCTTCAATTTCTTTTACTATAGAATTTTTATCGGGAAAGTAATTAAACATGATTTCATTATTGTGAGTCAAAAATAAACTTTGTAGTTTATTATCACAATCATAAACTTTAAATTTGTCTTTTTCATATTTTTTAAAATAAATACCATCTCCATTTGCATTTACAAAACCGTTATCTAATCGTGTAAAAGTTTTACTAGCTAATTGATTAATTTCTAATAATGCACTTTTAAGTTCTTGAAAATTTAAACTTCCAAAATTTGGTTTTTTTGTTTCATCCATATTCTTACGTTCGGATGGTGCTGGTGTTAGTTCATTCATATTATTCTCCTAGCTATTATTAAATATCTTTTTCATTAATTTCATTAATTATTTTATCTGTGAGCCAAACACCAATAATTACTAGTAATATATCTGACAATGCCAATTTCAATAATTCTAACACGGAAACTTTAACGAGAAGTAGCGCAAATAAATTAAAAAGAATCCAATTTACGCCAATTATTATTCCACCGAAAATTAGTGCTTTTTTGAGTGGTGAAAATTTGTCGAGACTTTGTTTCAATAATATATATGATAAGCCCATCCAGAAGCCAATACCAAATGTCCAAAGCAAAGTGTAAATTAGTTTTAAGGGATACGCCAGTTCAATATCGAATATTAGATAAAATAAATATCGTCCAATAACATAGATTAAAGAAATAATTAGAATAGATAAAATAGTTTCAACAAATTTATTCTTAGTGGTTTGTTTATTATCGATGGCAAGAAATTGGCCAAAAAGTAATCCGAGAATTATTAAAGTTACAAAATCTAACCCGCCAACTGCTAATTCGGTTTTTATGGGAGAATTTAATATCAAGCTCATACCTAAAATTCCAAAAAACCACAGTCCCGCAAAAGAAATTCCAAAGCGTAAGCCTTTTTCGATTTTTGTCCCAGAAAGATTGTTTTGAATATAAACAAAAACAATTCCTAAAAGTATATAAGTTATAATCAATGCAATAACAGCCGATATTTCAAAAATACCATTATTAACAAAATAGCTGGGTGGGCTGTATTTGAATATTGGTGCCCACAGGGCGTGAGCTAGTGAATTAAAAATTGTGCAAATTAAAGAAATGATAAATATTTTTTTCCAAGTTTGTTTCAAAATAATCATATTTTTTATTCCAATTTATTATTTATTAAATACTTTTTTCATTATTTTTGTTGGGAAAAGTTTAGCGATTTTTGTCTGTTGCCATCTGGCGAATTTACTAATACAATCAGCGCAAATATCAATAGAGTGTATTTTGTCTATTTCAAAATGATTAAAATCTGTAGTGTAATTGTTTATTGTTTTGTTACAAAATATACATTTCATATAGATTGATAGTAAAAAGTTTTGCCTGATTTTATTGTATCTAAAAAATCACCTTGATTCAAGTGGTGATAGTTGTGCGCCTGCCCACCGAAAAGCACATTGTGATAACACTATGTAATAGGTTTAGGAGGGATGTCGCGTAGCGACAAGCCAACTGGCGGGAACCGGCGTGTTATATGATGTATGCTTTTCTTTTTGTTTCGCCTCAGCGATACCACTTTTCTGTAAAGAACAAATTTTATTTTCGTCTTGGCATGGGTACAATTGAAGGTTTTCTGGCATGTCCTTTAATTATTTTTTCCATCATGTCAAAATGCTTTTTAATCAATCTTTGTGATGTCTCTATTTTTTTCCTGTTTATCATAAATTTGTTATGCAGTAGATTATTTATTTCTTTGCTTAATATTCCGGCATTTTTAGGATTATGATATTCAATGCGGATGTTCCATTTTTTATTGACGCCAAGAGATTCCAATAGTTGATCCTTGCGGGAAGTTTTTTCTGGTTCAACATCGATAGAGATAAATGGAATATCTTGCAAAGCCGCAGCAATGATGCCATGGAAGGTATCATTTATCAAAAAATTAAAGCTACCTATTAATTTAAAACTTTCGATTGGATTATAGTATTTTTCCAAATAATGAAATTTATCCTTGAAAACATTTTTAATTTCTCTCACTGTTTTGAGATTGTCGTATTGTTGGCTATAAGCGAAGCAATAAACTTCATATTTATCTAAATCAATATTTTTTAGGGCTTCAATAAGTTCATTAACGAGTTTGGATCTAACAGCAATACCAAGTTTTGGTTTGTTTGTTTTTGCTATTGGAAGATTCATGTTTCGGATTTTTTTTAGATCCAAATCCAAGACAATATCAGGGACAAAATGTATTTTTTGTTTGATGCCCAATTTTTTCAATCTCTCCTTAATTGGTTTCGTTCTAACTGAAATATAACAAGCGCGAGAACAAGCTTGTTGGAATTTTTCTTTCATTAGTTGGATTCTTCGATCATCGTAGAAAGTATGTATACAATTAAATAAAACCTTTGTTTTTTTGGAGGCAATAAATTTTTTGGAATTAACGAAAAAAATATCATTGTCTTCAACAACATCATCTCCCCCCCAAACAATATCACCGCCAATAATTAAGGCATCGTATTCGCTTAAAACATTTTCCAGTAATCTTATCTGTATTTGGCGAGAGAAAAAAATTAGCGGCATCAAGCCAAATTTGTTTTCTTTAATTATTTTATTGCTGTTAAGTCTGTTTTGAATGGCAAAAAGATCAATTTTTTCTTTGGGAAATCTTTTTTTCATTTCACAGTAAGTTTTGTAGCCAACTAAAAAGCAGCCGGGATTGTATTCCTGCCACATCCCACCAAACATACCCAAGAGTGCGATTTTTAGGTTTGATTGTTTTTTCATAAAATAAAATTTGTTCATTATAGAAAAACGAATGGCGTTAGCCATAAAAGGAAAAGCATATTTCAGATAATTGCGCAAAATCTATGCAAGCGAAGCGATTTTGCATAACGGTGGCGACGGTAGACGCCACCGTTATGACGCTCTGAGCGATTGCGTCATAACTCGTTTTTGTGCGGAGTGTTTGCAAATTTTATACTATACCCTATATAATTAAATTTTCTTATATCTCGCGCTTCTGCCTTGTCCGATTCGTTCTATTTTTTTAAGCTTCAATAATACATCCAGTGCCTGTTTTACTGTTGGTCTTGGAATATTTGTACCATCAACAATGTCGCCAGTTCCAGCAATTTCAATTTGTTGAAGAAACTTCCAAACAGCAAGTTGCTTTTCTGATAATAATTTTTCAATATTTTCTTTTGACAACAATTCTATGGCAAATTGAGATTGTTTCAATAAAATCGTAAAAAAGAAATCAAGCCAAGGAGTAATATTTTCTTTCTTCGATTGAAATGTTTTTTGACTTCGTCTAAGGGCTAAATAATATTCAGTTTTATTATCTTCGACCAATTTTTCATGAGAAACATAAGGCATATACAAATAGCTTGCTTGCAATAAAAGGAGGTTTGTCAAAACTCTGGAAATTCTTCCATTTCCGTCCTGAAAAGGATGGATTTTCAAAAACTCAACTAAAAAATTAGCGATTATCAGTAATGGGTGATATTTTTTCTCAGTTAGCAAAAAATTAGTAGAATCGACGAGTTCCATCATTTCCTTGGGTGTAAGATGAGGTAATGTTGGATTGAAAATCACTCCAATTTCTTTTCCTTCATGATCGTACGCAACTACTTTGTTTGCTCCGAATTTGTAATCACCCAAATGCCCCTGGTCTTTATCTGAATATTTCAAAAGCTCTTTGTGAAAATGTTTAATTGAGCTCTCGTTAAATTTCAAACTATCCCAAGAATTAAAAATATTTTCTAATAGCTCATAATAACCTTTGACTTCTTGCTTATCTCGATCAGTAAATTTTTGAATATTTATGCCCCGCATCACTTTTTCAATATCTTCATCAGAAAGTTGCACACCCTCAATACGAGTTGATGCACCAGTAGAGGTAATCAAAACAGAACGCTTGAGGCGACCAAGGATTTGCGGACTTAGTTGAGCGCCAGTAATCCAACTGCCTTTTAGTTCATCGATTTTGGCAATTTTTGAAATTATTTCCGCAGGAATGCTACTGAGCCGTTTTGAGAATTTTTCCGCAATATTGCTATTTTTTTGTGCCTGTTTAGCCATAATGTTTGGATGTATTAACTATGTCCAATTATATCCAATTAACTAATCGCTGTCAAATATATGAGTAGATTTTTTTAAAAAAAGAAAGAATTTTATTTTGCCTAATGTGCGGCGGTTAAATTTCGATTGTGTTATCAGGGCAAACTCGGTTAACGATTATTTTGTATCACAATTTGTAAGTTATTTCCGTATAGCTGACAGTGATGCGCCTGCCCACCGAAAAGCACATTGTGATAACACTATGTAATAGGTTTCACAGTAAGCTTGTAGG
>CAZXAY010000016.1:0-25242 GCA_964638435.1 uncultured Candidatus Saccharibacteria bacterium
CGTTGCAGTCTAAATCATGGAATTACAGTAGAAAGATTATTGTGCAGCAAGTCTAGTAGATACTAATCCACAATTTCTCTAATTTGCACAATCTCATTTGCCAAGCCAGTTTTATCATTAATTTTGATTAAAACCCCGTCTACAACTGCAGGCGGTCCAGCAACTTCTAGCTTAAAAGGTAAACCTGTTTTAAAATGCTCAATAATTGGCTCTGCTTCGTCTCCAATTGACGAATTAAACGAACCAGCCATCCCAACATCAGTAATATATGCTGAGCCTTTTGGTAACACTCTAGCGTCGGCTGTAGGAATATGTGTATGAGTTCCCACTATAGCGCTAACACGGCCATCTAGGTAATGCCCAAGACAAACTTTTTCGCTAGTAGCTTCAGCGTGAAAATCTACTATAGCAAATAGCTTATCGCTAATTGCATATTGTGAAAGGATTTTGTCAGCTTCTAGAAAAGGATTGTTCAGATATTCTGGCATAAAAACCAGACCCAAAAGATTAATAATTATTAACTTTATACTATTAACTTTTAGCTCTACATATCCTTTACCGGGTACATTATCAGCATAGTTTGCAGGTCTAATTACATTAACATCTTTAATATCGAGATTGGGTACAAAATCAGCTTTTTTCCATATATGGTTGCCAGAGGTAAAATAGTCTACACCTGCCTCATTCATCTCACGGTAGGTTTCAAAAGTCATACCTGTGCCACCTGCAAGATTCTCCCCGTTAGCAATAGTAAAATCAACCCCATATTTTTGTTTTAATTGAGGTAAGATTTTTTTTACGGCAGTTCTACCTGTCCGTCCAACAATATCACCAATAAAAAGTATGTTCAAGGATATACCTCCACTAATCTCTTTTCACTAATCTCACTAATAAATATTTACGATTCGTAATTCGTTAAATTAGTAATTAGTAGGAAAAATAGCGTAGCTATTTTGCAAACTCAGTAGCCCTAGTCTCTCTTATAACATTTACTTTTATTGTGCCAGGATATTGTAAATCCTTCTCGATCTTTTTGGCAATATCTTTGGCAAGGGTTAGCGCGCCAAGGTCATCAATATCCTCTGGTTTAACTATAATTCTAACCTCACGGCCAGCTTGGATAGCAAACGATTTTTCTACTCCGCTAAAGGAGTTGGCAATATTTTCGAGCTCGGTTAGACGTTTAATGTAATTATCAAGTGATTCGCGTCTAGCGCCTGGTCTGGCACCACTAATAGCGTCAGCTGCTCTAACCAAAATTGCTTCAACAGTTTTAGGATCAATATCATCATGATGTGCGCCAATAGCATTTATCAAATTTTCTGATAAAGCGTATTTTTTTGCAATATCCATAGATATATGATGGTGAGCTCCAGGGACTTCATGATCAACGGCTTTACCAATATCATGGAGTAATCCAGCTTTCTTAGCCATAGCTACGTCTGCACCAAGTTCGCTAGCCAGCATTCCCGCGAAATGGGCTACTTCAGTTGAGTGCTTTAAAACATTTTGACCATAAGATGTTCTAAACTTTAATCGGCCTAGAATCTTAATTAAGTCAGGATTTAACCCAGCTACTCCCACTTCATAAGCTGCTGCTTCGCCAGCTTCTTTAATTTCTGCGCTAACATCTTTTTGAGCTTTTTCAACAACTTCTTCGATCCTAGCAGGTTGAATTCTGCCGTCGCTAACAAGTTTCTCAAGAGCGAGTTTAGCAATATGACGTCTTACTGGGTCAAAACAAGAAATTGTAACCGTGTCAGGTGTATCATCAATCATTACGTCTACGCCAGTAACTTTTTCAAACAGTTGAATATTTCTTCCCTCACGGCCAATAATCCTACCTTTCATCTCGTCGCTTGGCAGGGTAACTGAGGCAACTGTAGTTTCGGTGGTTTGCTCGGCAGCCATTCTTTCTATGACTGTGGATAAGATTTCGCGAGCAATTTCTTCTGCTTCCTCTTTAAATTTGTGCTTTTCTGATTTAATTTTGGCGATTAAATCATCCTTATATTCTTTTTCGATATTTTTTAACAAAATTTCTTTTGCCTGTTCTTTAGTAAGTTTTGTTACTTGTTGGAGCTTAACCATTTGTTCGTCACGAATTTTTGCCATTTCATCTTTAATAGCTCGAATCTCTTTTTCTTTAACAATTACTTTATTTTTTTCTTCTTCAACACTATCATAACGACGATCTAGATTTTCTTCTTTACGTCTAAGATTTTTTTCGATTTCCTCGATATACTTGCGCTTACTTTCTTCCTCGCGTTTGGCATCATCCTTGATTTTTAAGGCTTCATCTTTTGCTTTAAGCAAAATTTCTTTTTGCTTAGTTTCTAAATCTTTAATGCTTTTTTTAGTTAAGGCGTTGCGGGTAGCAAATCCAATACCTGCTCCACCAATCAGGGCAGCAACAATGTAAAATACTAAATTCATTTTTTTCCTTTCAAAATAGATATAAGTCAGAGGGAAGAGTTGAGAGTAGAGAGATGAGAGCAGAGAGTTGAAATATAATAATTGACAAAAATCACTACTCACCCATCACTGTTCACAGCTCTAATTAAGAGTACTATATCTATTTTAGACCTGTTGCATAATAATTTTTGTTACGAAATTTTAACGATTTGAGACGAGTCAAAGTAAAATTTTTGAAGTTGTATACAGAGTATACGATAATAAAATTTTGCAAAGTTGCAGTCCAAATCATTAAATTGCAGTAGAAAGGTTATTATACAACAGGTCTATTACTAGAGTAAATATTTTTTAGTTTATCGTCCCAAGGGGACATTTTTATTATAACAAAATTGCAATCTTTGTCAAACAAATTATTGATTCACGAATAAACGAATTATGAATAATGAATTATGATCTTGAAATCTAAAATCTAAAAATCGTAAATCATAAATTCTTAATAATTAGCATTGCTTTCCTCCCCTCAAAAATCATTTGTGGATTGGCATCAAGTATCGATTTGTTCTGCTCCCATAAAGGCATATCGTGAAAAGCATTATATAGTGTTTGATAATCATACTGATATCCCTCACCATGCTTGGTACCTACATCGTTAGTAATAAATTGTTGTTTATTATCATCAAAACCACGTATTACTAGCATATGATAAACTGGGCCAGGTACCCGATAATATGGGTTAGAAATAACTCTACCAGCCAGCGGTACAATAACTGGATTTCCGTTGGACAATTCAGTTTTAATCTGATCTATCGTAATGTCGTATGTATAATTTGCTCTTCTTTTATAATATTTTTCTACCATTTCGGCAGTTTTTGCAATTGGCAAATCATAATGTCCACCAAAATTTTCTACTTGCCAATTTACTAATGATATAATTTCAGTCTCTGCTTGATCTTTACTCAGGGTTTTATTTTGTAAGTAATAGATTACAGAAATTATACTAGCTTCCTCGCAACCGTCATTATGCAAATCATCCCAGTTAGTAAAGGGTGCTTGAGTAGTAAAGGGAACTCTTAAATCAACCTTACTGGGTAGTGATTTTTCTGCTAATTTATTAGAATTATTATTAGCGGGTTGGTTATTTTCATTAATAACCTTAGTTTGGTTGGTTAAAAATAAATTTGGTTTTTCAACAAAATCTATAATATTATCAACAAAACTGTTACTATTATTGTTTTTAGAGTTTACAAAAATAACCACAAAAGTTATGGTTAAAACTAATAATATATATATAATAAATAATTTATTTTTATTATGCATTATTTTGGAGCGGGTAGCGGGAATCGAACCCGCATCTCAAGTTTGGAAAACTTGCATAATAGCCACTATACGATACCCGCCTACACCCTTTCTGTTTAATTGAATTACATTCTAATCTAAACAAAATCGTGCTTCGGCGGGCAGGCCCGCGATGGCTTGCTGCTCGAAGCTTATGTAAAAAGCGAAAGGTGGTCGGTTAGTTTAGCTAACCATAACCAAGCTTAGATTGGTCGGGGAGACAGGACTCGAACCTGCGACCTCAACGTCCCAAACGTCGCGCGCTACCAACTGCGCCACTCCCCGAACTAATTCTTCCATCTCTAATTATCTTATCAATAAAATCTTTTCTTTTCCAGGATTTTATCTTTTTTTCAATTTGCCTGGCATTTTTTAGTGTTAAAAACTCTTGACTGAAAACGAGTTTCAGATCCTTCATTCTTTTAGTACTATGCGTGTGACCTGATTGATGTTGTTTTAATCTCCTGTTAACATCATTAGTGCTACCTACATAATATTTACCATCATTTGATTGTAGTATATACAAGTATCCTGGCATATTTAATGCTACCAGCTCCGACGTTCCGATTAAGGAAAGGAATCGTATGTCGGAGCTCCGTACCACCTAACGGTGCGTCGGAGCTGCGCCACTCCCCGATTCTTTTTAATTATAATTGATTTTTTGATTCAAGTCAATTATAATTTATTCGCAACATGAAATTAAAATTAATAATAAAAGGGGTCTGTCGCCGAATGTGTAATTTTCAGCCAAAATGATGTTTGGTGACAGACTCAAAAGATAACTAAATGGTTAATTTAATTCAACAAATTAAATCAGCTCCTAATGCACCCGGTGTGTATTTTTATCGTGATCAAAAAAATAAAATAATATATATTGGTAAAGCAATTAATCTTAAAAATCGCCTAAAATCATATTTTAATAATGATATTGACGATAAAACTAAACAAATGTTATTTGTTGCTCATAATATTAGTTGGCAGGTTACACAATCAAATTTAGAAGCCTTGATACTTGAAGCTAATTTAATAAACAAACACAAGCCACATTACAATATCCGTCAAAAAGATGATAAAACCTTTATTTATTTTTATCTCACTAAAGAAAATTTTCCTCGTTTTTTTTTCGACCGTCCCAATAAAGTTAGTAGTTTGAAGTTAGTAGTTAATAATTGCTTCGGTCCTTTTACTTCAGCTTCCGAAGCTCGCATTGCTTATAAATTACTTAGAAAAATTTTTACTTTTCGAGACTGCCCAACAACTAAATATAATTTGCATTGTAAAAAGGGGCAACCTTGTATATTTTATAACATTAAACTTTGTTCAGGACCATGTGCTGATAAAATATCCAAAACGGACTATAATAAAATAATTAATTCGCTAAAATTATTCCTTAGTGGTAAACAAAAAAGTTTAATTACTAAACTTAAGTTAGATATGAAAAGTTTAGCCAAAGATCAAAAGTTTGAGCAAGCTACTTTAATGCGTAATCAACTTTTTGCCCTTAATCATATCCAAGATATTGCCTTAATCAGATCCGATGCACATTCTCACATACTAGTATATGAGAATGAATATACAAGGATAGAAGCATATGATATTTCTGATATTAGTGGACAATATGCGGTAGGGAGTATGGTAGTTTTTATAAATAGTAAACCAGACAAAAATGAATATCGTAAGTTTAAAATCAAAACTGTTAAAGGCGCCAATGATATTGCTATGATTAGGGAAGTTTTGGTTAGACGACTAAAACACAACGAATGGCCTATGTCAGATTTAATGGTTATAGATGGAGGTCAAGCTCATTATAATATTGCCAAAAGTGTATTAAATAAATATAATTTAAATATCCCGATTATTGCGGTAGCTAAGGGACCAAAAAGAAATAAACTAGATATATATTCCGAACGTAAAATGAATATAGATTACAAACTATTAGAGCAACTCCGCAATGAGGCACATCGTTTTGCGATAAGGTACCATAGGAAGATAAGGGATAAGATACATTAAATTCAAAATTCCCCCACTTCGCTCAATAGAGCTTCGAGGGACAAGCAATTTTTAATTTTTAATCAATTTATCAATTAATGAATTTTTTAAACATTTAAACATTTGTCCGATGACTCCGTATGAGTACGATACGAAGTATTGGATACCATCGGAGAATTTGAATAAAAATTTACTCTCGTCCCGAGCTCGAGTCGAGGGAAAATTAAAATTTTGAGTTTGTAAGAAATATTATGCATTTCAAACTTTATTCACAATTTGCGCCTTCTGGAAGCCAGCCGAATGCCATCCGCAAGCTAGCGGATGGAGTTTTGAGTAATCAAAAACACCAAACACTTTTGGGAGTTACTGGATCGGGCAAAACTTTTACTATTGCTAATGTTATAGAAAAAGTGCAAAAACCTACATTGGTAATTTCACATAACAAAACTTTAGCAGCACAAGTGTGTCAGGAATTTCGTCAATTTTTCCCAGATAACGCAGTAGAATATTTTGTTAGCTATTATGATCATTATCAGCCAGAAGCCTATATTGCCTCCAGTGATACGTATATCGAAAAAGAGGCAGATGTAAATCAGGAAATTGAGAGACTTCGTCATGCGGCAACATCAGCATTATTAACTCGTAAAGATGTGATTATTGTAGCTTCAGTATCATGTATTTATGGCTTGGGTACCCCAGATGAGTATAAAAATGCTGTGATATCATTGCATCTAGGTAAACAAATCACGCGCGAAAGTTTAATAGCCGAATTGATTAGACTATATTACGTGCGTAGCGAAGTTTTAACTTTGGGTAGATTCAGAGCCCATGGTGATGTAATCGAAATTGTCCCACCGGATAATGAGGAGATAATTAGAGTTGAGATAGAGAGCGGAGTAATTAATAAAATCACCATTTTTGATGGTTTAACTCGCAGAAAATCATTACAAATTAAACAAAATCAAATACACTGTATTTTTCCTGCTAAACACTTTGTTGTTGCTAGCGATGTCATTAAAAAAGCGACAGTTGAAATTAAAAATGATTTGAATATTAGATTAAAAGAGCTTAAAAAGTCTGGCAAATTGTTGGAAGCCGAGCGATTAAATCAGCGAACAAATTATGATCTAGAGATGATGAATGAGCTTGGCTATTGCAGTGGGATCGAAAATTATTCTCGCTATTTAACTGGCCGTGCGCCTGGCGAAACACCATATTCACTTTTAGACTATTTCCCCCGTTCGACGAGCTCAGGGCAAGCTGATTTTTTAATGGTGGTTGATGAATCACATGTGACGATTCCACAAATTAGAGCCATGTACGAGGGAGATAAATCACGTAAACAAACCTTAATTGACTATGGATTTAGACTGCCTAGTGCTCTTGATAATCGTCCGTTAAAATTTGCTGAATTCCAAAAAAAAGTTAATCAAGTAATTTACACTACCGCTACTCCATCAGAGTATGAGCTATCACATTCATGCCCCCACCATATTCCACTTCCGAAGTGGAATATGGTTGAGGGATGTAATATTGTTGAACAAATTATTCGTCCAACAGGACTAATTGATCCTCAAATTATTATTAAACCAATCGAAAATCAGGTTGAAAGTTGTATAGCTGAGATCAAAAAAGATGTTAAATTGGGTAACCGCGTGTTGATTACTACTTTAACCAAAAAAATGGCCGAGGATTTAGCTGGATATTTAAAAGATGATGCGGTTAAGGCAGAATATTTACATAGCGAAGTGGAAACTTTAGAAAGGATTAGAATATTAGAGCGTTTACGTCGCGGTCAAATTGATGTCTTGGTGGGAGTCAACTTATTGCGCGAAGGATTGGATTTGCCTGAGGTATCTTTAGTCTGCATACTAGATGCCGATAAAGAAGGATTTTTGCGTAGCGAAACATCACTAATTCAAACAATTGGCCGTGCTGCTCGTAATATTGCTGGTCGCGTTATTCTTTATGCTGATAATATCACTGGCTCCATGAAGCGGGCAATTGATGAAACTAATCGCAGGCGTAAAATTCAGTCTGATTATAACAAAAAACATAATATAACTCCTAAAACAATTATTAAAAACATTCAATCCATTATTCCCACAGAGGATCAAAAACCAGTTGATGAGTTTGCTCACTTAATGGATCTCGAAGATGTACCAAAAATTATAAAGCAATGTGAAAAAGAACTCAAAATTTTATCAAAAAATCTCCATTTTGAAGAGGCAATAATTGTTAGGGACGAGATAACACAACTTAAAAAAATGATAAGAAAGTAGTGGTTTACATTTCGGTGTTTGTACGGTAAAATAGTTAATGCAGAGCATTAACAAATTCAAATTTTAAATTTACAATTTTTAACCCGCCTGCCATGATTAGGCATTGTCGGGCAGGTCATATTCCAAATTCAAATGTTTTAAACATTTAATCATTTAGATTTCATTAAAAATAAAAAATTTGAGTTTTGAATTTTTTGAAGGAAGCTATGTTAGATAAAATCATCATCAAAGGAGCGAGAGAGCACCCCAGTATAATTCCTTCCTAACTTATTGAATTACATTCAATCACGTAGGAGCGTCATATACAGGGCAAGCAATTTAAGTAAGGTGGTATCATGTTAGATAAGATTGTGATTAAGGGAGCTAGGGAGCACAACCTAAAGGGGATTGATCTCGAGATTCCTAAAAACAGATTAGTAGTTTTTACAGGCATTTCAGGTTCGGGTAAATCAAGCTTAGTTTTTGATACCATTTTTGCCGAAGGTCAACGACGATACATGGAATCACTTTCTAGTTATGCTCGTCAGTTTTTAGGACAAATGGAAAAGCCAAGTGTCGATCATATAGAGGGTTTATCTCCTGCCATTGCTATTGATCAAAAATCAGCAAGTCACAACCCACGTTCAACAGTGGGTACTATTACTGAAATTTATGATTATTTACGTTTAATGTTTGCTAAAGTTGGAGTACCACATTGTTTAAATTGTGGCAAGCCTATTAAATCCACGACCGTGGAGGAAATGATTGATTATATTTTGGATATCGTTATTGCTCAAACTTCCTCCACCCCGGAGGTGAAAGAAGTCCACACCTCCGGGGTGATGGGCAAAACGGTTGTACAAATATTATCTCCCATAGTTCGTGGTAAAAAGGGCGAATATTCTGATGCAATAAATAACATCTATCATTCGGGTTATGCTAAAGCTAGAATTGATGGAATAATTACAGATATATCCGAAAAGATATCCTTATCTCGTTATAAAATGCACAATATAGAGGTTTTGGTAGATGAGCTAGAGGTAAATTCTGATAACTTATCACGATTGACTGAATCACTAGAGACCGCAGCTGGACTTAGCAAAGGTTTTGTTACGGTGGTAGAGGTAGAAAACAAAAAAGAATCCAATTACAGTCAAAATTTAACTTGCGCAGATTGTGAATTAAGTTTTCCAGAAATTGAGCCAAGATTATTTTCATTTAATTCCCCTTATGGCGCATGTGAACAATGCAATGGTTTAGGTGTTAAGCACGAAATTGATAAGCATTTAGTACTGCCAGATTACAATAAAACAGTATCAGAAGGTGCTTTTTTACCATATTCCTATAAAGAAACAAACTTTTATGGCACAATACTTAGAGCTGCTATGAGCGAACGAGGGCTAGATCCACAACGTCGACTTAAAGATTGGAAAAAAGAGGATGTTAACTATATTTTATATGGCGACAACAATTCTTCGACTAAAATAAAAATCTATTCGCCAGGACGTAAATATTCTTTTTATATGAATTTTAACGGAATAATTCCCTGGCTAAGTAAGCGTTACTTGGAAACTGATTCTGATTTAGTCCGTAAGGATTTAGAAAAATATTTTGCCGAAGAAGTTTGCGATACTTGTGGTGGTAAAAGATTAAAACCAGAAGCTCTAAATGTAAAAATTGGTGACAAAAATATATCAGAAATTACTCATCTTACGATCAGTGATGCACTAGATTTTTTTGTTAATTTAAAATTAAATTCTCGCCAAATGATTATCGCCGAAAAGATATTAAAAGAGATTAAAAATCGTTTAAACTTTTTGATTGATGTTGGCTTAAATTATTTAACATTAGATAGAACTGGCTCAACACTAGCTGGCGGTGAGGCACAACGAATCCGTTTAGCCAGTCAAATTGGCTCGGCTTTAACTGGAGTGCTTTATGTTCTTGATGAGCCATCAATCGGTCTGCATGCCAGAGATCAAGAAAAACTTATTGGAATACTTAAGAAACTGCGTGATCTTGGAAATAATGTATTAGTAGTTGAACACGACGAGCAAACTATGCGAAATGCTGACTGGCTTACAGATATTGGACCAGGGGCAGGTAAAAATGGCGGCGAGGTAGTGCATAATGGCGATTACGCCTCGTTATTAAAAAACGAAAAGTCAATCACCGGTCAATATTTATCGGGCAAATTAAAAATAGAAATTCCTTTAAAGCGTCGTAAAGCTAAAAGCGGATTTGTAACCATAAAAGGTGCGACAGAAAATAATTTAAAAAATGTAATTGCCCATTTTCCGATAGGGTTATTTACTTGTGTTACAGGAGTTTCTGGTAGCGGTAAATCAAGTTTAGTTGTTGATGTCTTATATAAAGCACTAAATAAAAAAGTTAATCGAACTCTAACTAAACCGGGTAAGCATCATTCGATCGAGGGTACTGAGAATATTAAAAAAGTAGTTTTAATTGATCAGTCTCCAATTGGTCGTACGCCACGCAGTAACCCAGCAACTTATACTGGAGTTTTTACACATATTCGTGATTTGTTTACTCAAACATTGGATGCTAAATCTCGCGGCTACGGGCCTGGAAGATTTTCGTTTAACGTGGCACAAGGCAGATGTCAGACTTGCAGTGGCGAAGGGTTTTTAAAAATTGAGATGCAATTTTTACCTGATGTATATTTGCCATGTGACGTTTGTGGTGGTAAAAGATATAATAAAGAAACTTTGAGCGTTAAATATAAAGGCAAAAACATTGCCGAGGTTTTGAAAATGAGTGTTAGTGAGGCTCTAGTATTTTTTGCTAACATTCCTAAAATTGCCGATATTTTAAAGATATTAAATGACGTGGGGCTTGGCTATATTGAACTAGGTCAGGCAGCTACCACCTTATCTGGTGGTGAGGCGCAACGTATTAAACTTGCAAGTGAACTCTCACTTCGTCAAAATGGTAAGAGCTTCTACATTCTAGATGAGCCAACAACAGGACTCCATTTTGATGATATTAAAAAACTACTCGACGTATTGAATCGTTTAGTTAATGCCGGTAACACGGTGGTAGTTATTGAGCACAATTTAGATGTTATAAAAGTAGCTGATAACATTATTGACATGGGTCCCGAAGGTGGTGAGGGTGGCGGTAAAATCATCGCTAATGGTGCTCCCGAAGATATCGCCAAATCCCCGAACTCCGAAACTGCAAGATTTCTAAAAGAAGTACTAAAAAATTAATTATCTTTTATTTACTAACCAACCTCCACCCCGCGGGGGGGGGTTGGTTTTAGTATTGATAGATGTAATCATTGATATAGTTACCCCCAGTTTTTGTGTTGCATTTCAGAGAGAGAGAGTAATATTTGATTTAGAAATAGTATATAAAATAGTTTTTAAAAGAAAGGAAAAATTATGGAAGGAAGACAATTTAAGTCGGAAGCTGAATATCTAGAATATGAGCAACAAACTAACTTGAAAAAAATAGATCCTAAATTAGTAAGGCATTTCTGGTTAGTTGAACTTAACTATCCAAAGAAAGGAATTAAGAGGATTTTTTCTAAGGGGTTTAAGAGTAAATCCGATGCGGATGTTTTTTTTAGAGAACAATCATTTAATGAAAAAAGTACATTTAGTGAACTTACAACAAGTGGTGTTGGGGAAATTTTAACTTCTGAGGAAATTGCGCAACAAAGTCCTCATCTAATCGATGAAATGAACGAAATAGGTGAAGTTGGTCCAGTTAAGTAGAAAACATAAATTTGAGATACCTTTGATAAATTAATAAAAACAATTATTAATAGAATCACTCGCCTAGGCGAGTGATTCTATTAATTCCTAAATCTTTTCATAAGTAGTGAATTGCTAATAACGGAAACTGATGAAAAAGCCATGGCGAGGGTGGTGGTGGAAGGAGATGGGTTCTGGAAAACCACAACCCTACATACATTTGACAAAATGGGATTAATATCATAAGATATAATTAACATCGGGTAATTCCTTATTAACGCTGGTGATAATTCCGCATTTGCGGAATGAATCACCTCGAGATAATAGGGTTCCGATGTTATTTATTATTAGATAATTCTATAATTTTTTCTTTATAAATATTTTTTTTCAAATAATTGTACCATTTTAAATCATCAATATTATATTTTCTCCCAGCCGCATAAACAATAAAATCAACAAATTGAAGTAAATTATTTGTGCTAGAATCAATATGGTGTATTTTAATTGAGTTATTTGAACCACAATTAATCATTAAAAACTCTTTTAAACCAATGTTAAAGGATTCTTTAGTCAATTTTTGAAAATGTCTACGATCGATAGTTATTAAAATTGGATTATTATTTTTTGTTAATGTGTTTGCTACTCCTTTTTTTATCATATAAAGATATATCAACCCTTGTTCCTTTTTGAGTCTTGTGGTAATTTTTGATTTTTTAATAACAACAAAACTAATTTTGAAATCTAAATTTATTAAATGCTCATAAAAATATTTTTTGAATTCATGAGAGGCGGAAACCGCTTTTGCTTCGCTTGCTTTTCTATCTTTTTTATTTAATTTTCTACTTCTTATACGCCTCATCCAAGTCTCTATTTGTTTTGGATTATTTATTGATACAATTGCGATAATAAAATATTTTCCAGATTTTTTAGCTGAACCCAAGTCACCCGATTCATCAATATATATATTCATAAATTCCCTATAAAATAATTTATTTAATTTAATTATATCACAAACCATCTTCTAATATCTCTAATAAATAACCATTGTTAACCAATATTAACCTTTATTAACTGTTATTAACTTTTCTTCTAATTTATCCCCAACTTTCCACCTTGCATTTCAGAGAGAGAGAGAGAGAGTAATATTTGAGTTGGAAGGTATATATTATTTTTTAGAAGAAAGGAGAAATTATGGGCGGAGAATTTCATGGGGGTTATGAACCGGATATACAAAAACCTAAGGCACCTCACATTGATCATAAAGCAATAGAAGAATTGCTAAAAAATCATCCAGAATTGATTAAAGAGGGTCAGGATATTGAGGCTAGACAAAAACAAGAAAGTAACGAAAGATATGAAAAACAAAAACAAGAACGTGATCGAGAGTTAACTTCTTGGTTAGAAATTTTTGATCAAAACTTAAGTGCAGGGGAACCTCATGCGCGCGCAAGAGGTTTGATGGAATCAATTGGTATTTATAAAAACGGTAAACATCTTATTGATGTATACTCTCAAGGTTTTAAATTTGGGAAAAACGAATTTGTTAGCGAAGTAGCAAAGGCCTTAAATATGCCAATACCCCAATCAAAAGAAAAAAAGGAAAATATTTCTGGTCTCAGAATCGATATAAGCCCAGAAGCAGAGGACTTATTTAAAGGTATGGGTGTGGAGGTTATAGGCAACACTCTATATCTAAAGAAAGGTGAATATAAAAAGGTTGATTTATATAGTGGTGGTGAGAATATTAGGATTAAATTTGATAAAGTAGGAAGAAATGATATTTCACTTACAGTTGTAGAAACAACAGGGAAAATTATTGAATATCAAATTAGAAGTGGTGAACTAGATCTATATTCCAGAAAAGAAAAATAAATAATCAATTATATTAGAATATAATAAAATCACCCTAGACTTTGCTTGGGGTGATTTTATAAAATAAATGGATATACTACTATTTCAAACTTTTATAAATTTTCGCAAAAACCCAAGACAAAATATAGGAAAGGATAAAGGTGTCAACTAATCCCCAAATTAAGCCACCAAAGGTTATTGATGGTTTCCAAATTAGGTCCCAATCCATACCGTGAGAAAATGGCTTAACAATTGCCAGTAAGAAATCTGGCGCAATCCACACTAATAGCCCGCAAACTAGCGATAGCAAAGTCATAAACAATGCTACCGACATGGGAAACTTTTTTTCGTCAAACATGGTTCCTCCACTCCTGAATTTCTCTGTCACTACGGTGACAAGAAAGTTTAGGAAGCCCTCCGAAGTAAAATCTATTTACAGATTCCTGCAATCAGGATACTATAAAAGATTGAGCATAGGATGGGCATACATTATTATTTACTGATATATTTTGTTAATGCAACAATTCCTAAAATGAGAAGGACAATCATTAAAATATACATCAACCACGCGCCTGCCATCATAAATCCGCCATTGTTGCCAATTAAGTAATCATAATTCATCATAAAATCTCCAAGTTTTATTAATATAAATTTATTATACCATAAATAGAAAATCATTAATAATCTATATTGCCAATAGAAAATAGTATTGGGTATATAATTTTTTGGATGTTATAACATCATATTATTAATGGCACGATTTGTTTTGTTGATTTTTGTCATCCTTATCGTCATTATTCATTTGGTGATCTTTTTTATGCATTCCTCGCATCATTAGTAGATGCATCAAAGGACAAGCTAATATCGCTAAAATTAGTAATAAGTTTTTCCATTCCATATTAATCCTTTCAATTGTTTAGGTCTTATTTTATAATCCAAGCCAACAATAATATTCCAGATATTAACATTGATATACCCATTATTAATTTAAGTAACTTTACACTCTTTATTTGGACTTTGTTTAATTTTTCAAAAACAAACTTATTCCCAATCAAAGCAAAAATCAAAATCAAAGGCAAAATAAACATTAAGTTATAAATTAATAAATAGGATAACCCTTCCATAAAAGTTTGTTTTGCTGATAGCAAGGCCACGGTTGCCATATATATTCCACCAGAGCAGGGGAATTCACATATTCCAACTAAAAAACCTAAAATTATCGCTGAGATTAGGGTATAATTAGGGTTCCATTTGGGGATACGACATTTGGCAAAAAATGGCGATAAAACTGGAATAAATAGATTTGGTAAAAAGTATTCTTTGAGATTATATATTCCTAGCCCTAATATTATAAAGCTAGCGACCCAACCAAAAAAGTCATGAATACCAAATAAATGAAATGTTTTTAATAGTCCAAAACCGATAAAGAGATAGGTGGTGTAAATTGCTAAAATATAAAATAATCCAAAACTGATTAGATGTCTTTTTTGCGATTGCATGCTTAGAAGCAATCCAAGATATAACAATAATACCCCAACTGCACAAGGATTAAATGAGTCTATTAAACCATTAATTATTACTAGATAGAGCATATTATTTACTCACAAATGCGTTAAATTTTATTTCTACATTAGTATTTTCTGGATCGTTGGTTTTAAAATAAACTACTCGTGAAACTTCGCCATCAACTGGCATAATGCTGGGCTTATAGGTGATACTAAGTTTTGCAATTTCATCGGGAGCCAATTCTTTACTCCATGATGATTTACCCATAGTAAATTTAGGACTTTGATCATCGTCAATAATAAGTTGACCATAAGTACAGTCGCATGATGTTGAAAAATTGCTTAAAATCAATGGTTTGATGCCAGTATTTTTTATTGAGATATCTTCTGTTTTAGTATCATTTACATTAATATTCCCCATAGAAAAGTTTTTTTTAGAAATTTCTAGTTTTGGTCTTTCGTTACTAGATAAGTTGTATGATAGAGCATTGTTTGTTGAAGCAGAACGGTTAGTAATCAATATCCCTCCGAATATAACAATCGTCAAAAATATTATTCCTAGAACTGTTGGATCAATCTTTCTCATAATTTCTCCTTCTAACTTTTCCCTGAAGGACTGTCCTTCAGGGAAAAGTTAGTTATTCAGCCATATTAGAGCTAAGTCGTGCAAACTCAATAAAAACTAATGTAAAAATTATTACCATAATTATTGGTGCAATCATAGAAAAATAATTTTTTTTATTAGGTTTAAAATACTTAATTAGTAAAGAATTGGTTACAACTGACACCGAGCTTAATGCCATCGCCAGTCCTGCTAGCTCGGGTTTTAAAATTAACCCAATTCCAGCAAAGACTCTGGCAGCAATGGGAATACCAATAACATTATAAAAAAGCGCAAAAAACATATTTTGCTTAATCTTGCCAAAAGTTTCTTGCGATAATTTAATAGCATTGACTACATCTCTAAGATCCCCTTTAATTAGCACTATTCCGCCAGTTTCCATAGCAATGTCTGTTCCTTGCCCCATAGCAATCCCAAGATTGGCTTGGGCAATGGCCGGGGCATCATTTATTCCATCGCCAACCATAGCCACATTTTTACCATTATCTTGGAGTTTTTTGACTTCATTAGCTTTATCCTCTGGTAATACTTCAGCCAAAATATTATCAATTCCAACTTGTTTAGCAATGGCCTTGGCAGTTCGCTCATTGTCACCTGTGATCATATAAACACTCACTCCCATATTTTTGAGCTTAGTTATTGCCTCAATACTGGTATTTTTTAATGTATCAGCTACTGCGATAATCCCTAAAATTCCTTGGGAGCTCGCTAATATCATTGCAGTTTTACCTTGATTTTCAAATTCTTCTAATACGCTATTAATAGAATTGGATTTTAATTTGGCAACTTCATCTATAAGTTTACGATTACCTAAATAATACTTTATATTTTTAATATTTCCTTCAACTCCGTGACCAGGTATTGCCTTAAAGTTTTTTACCTCTTGCAGATCAATTTTTTTACCATCAGCATATTCATAAATTGCCTCAGCTAGGGGATGCTCAGAAAGTTTTTCCAAACTCGCGGCAATCATAAGAATTTGTGATTTATGATTTATGATTTTAGATTTGTTTAGAGTTTCGGATTTAGGATTTAGGATTTCTGTAATCGATAGAATATCGGTTACGGTGGGTTTTCCTTCTGTCAATGTTCCAGTTTTATCAAAGATAATAGTATCAATCTTATTGGCCGCCTCTAGGGGTTCACCGCCTTTAATTAAAATTCCATTTTCCGCGCCTTTACCTGTTCCCACCATTATAGCAGTTGGTGTTGCAAGTCCTAATGCACATGGGCAAGCTATTACAATCACGGCCGTAAAAGACATAAGAGCATAACTAAGTTCGCTACCAAGCACAAAATACCAAATAATAAATGTTAAAATAGCCGTACCAATTACAGCTGGTACAAACCAAGAAGAAATTTTATCAGCAAAAGCTTGGATTGGTGCTTTGGAACCTTGCGCTTCTTCAACTACTTTGATAATTTGGGCAAGAGTTGTTTGATCGCCAATTTTATCTACGCTAAACTCAAAACTTCCTGTTTTATTAATTGTAGCCCCTGTTACCCTATCATTAACATTTTTTTCAACAGGAATACTTTCACCAGTGATCATTGATTCATCAACAGCAGATGATCCTTTAATAATCACACCATCAAGAGGTATTTTTTCACCAGGTTTAACCAAAACTACATCTCCGGCTTTCACCTCGTCAATAGAAATTTCAGTGATTTTACTATTTCTTATTAAATGAGCGGTTTTGGGCTGGAGTCCCATCAATTTTTTAATTGCATCTGATGTTCTGCCTTTAGCGCTAGCTTCTAACCACTTACCTAATATTACAAAGGTGATTAAAAATGCTGCGGTTTCAAAGTATAATTCGGGAATTTTCATCTCATCTAAACCCAAAATAGAATTATTCTTAAATGCAAACAGAACAAAATTAATTAAGCTGTAAAAATAGGCGGTTGATGTACCAATAGCAATTAAACTATCCATATTAAATGATTTCATTTTTAGGCTAGAAATCATACCTCGATAAAATCCTGCCCCAATAATAAATTGTACTGGTGTTGCGAGTATTAAAGATATTATTCCAAAATAAGGTGGGAAACTATTTGCTCCAGGTAGCCATTTAAAAAAATCCAACAACATAAAATAGAGCATTGGTAAGCTCAGAATAAAACTATAATAAAATTTATTCCTATATCCTTGAATTTCTAATTCTCTCTTTTTACTTTCAAATTCACTGTCTTTTGCGTCAATTTTTGTTGCCTTATAACCAGTATTCTTGATTGCTTTAATAATATCTTCTACCTTAAGATAATTCTCATTAAAAATAATTATGGCTTTTTCGGCAGCAAAGTTGACATTGGTTTTTATTATGCCAGGAATTTTGCTAAGAGTTTTTTCGATTATCAAGGCGCAACTGGCACAATGCATGCCATATAATGCAAGTACTATCTTTTGATTTTTTAATTCACCAGAATCTAAACTTTTTTTTTGAGTATCATTTTTTTTATCATCTTGTAGCTGATCTGAACTATCATTACCCGAATCAATCATTTTTTCACTCTCAACTTTTGATTTATATCCAGCTTTATTAATGATTTCTATAATCTGTGAAGATAGAACATTATCTTTGGTGATAACAATACCACTGCCACTTTTGGCATCAATTTTAAAATCAATAATACCGTCTAATTCTTCTAACTTCATGGCAATTATTTTTTCGCAACTGGCGCAATGCATACCGCTTATTTTTAACTTTATCTCTTTTTGCATTATATTTCCTTAAAATATGGATTATTAATATTTGATAACTTTTATTAACAATCATTAACTTATATTAACTATTATTAACCTAACAAATTTAATTAACTATTATTCTTCCTCTTGGCACGCCCATAGCGCAGGTTATATAATATTCGCCACTTTTTTCTGGTGCAAATGAGAATACTGTTTTTTTGCCTTTTTCAAGATAATCAAAATTTTCTACTAACCCTGGTATAGTAATCGAACCCATACATCCCTGACCATTGTCTTGAGCATCAATTTCTAATCTAACAGGTAATCCGACTTTGACAGTAAATTCTTTGGGGCTGATATCCTCTCGAGTAGTATAAGTTGCTCTAATAATCTCGGAACCTTTAGGGGCTACTAATGGATTAAGTGAATCATTAACATTTAATTGATTTTGAGAATTTATAGATCCAGTATTATCATCATTATTATCTATCACATCAAACCAGCCTCGATACATTCCCATAGAACACGAAAAAGGGATTTTTCCGACTTCAGTCGGAGTAAACTCAATGATATTTTCACCAGCTTTTAGGTATTTTCTAACATTTAGTTTTTGTGAATATAAACTGGCGGCGCAAGATCCTGGATCCTTAGAATTAATAATCCATTTAACGGGTATATCTTTTTTTATAGTAAAGCTTTTTGGGGAGTATCCCGTAGACAATTGATCCATTTTAGCAATTTGTTTGCCATTTTCAATCTTTACATTAGGATCATTAGCTAAGACTTTATTACTGTTTTTAGAATAATTTGTCAATTTACTGGTTAACCCAGTCAAATTTAATCCATTAGAGATATTAAACAGTGCCAGTAGAATTACGATAATCCCAGCAAATTTAAAGAATTTTTTTGCAAAAGCACCTTTAATTACCGAGGTAAAACCACCGATTCCCAAAAGTCCTGGTGTGGTGCCAATTGCGAAAATCGCCATGATTAGCGCTCCAAAAATAAAACTACCCGTACTCATAGCATATAGCTGCATTGCTTGAGTGAATCCGCATGGCAAGAAAAATGTTAGGGCACCTGTAATTATAGAGTTAGTATGACTATACTCTTTTTGGTGACGCGATTTTATTCTTAACAATTTACTAAGTCCAGATGGCAGAGTAAAACTATAACTCGAAAGTTTAGGGGAAAGCCCTGTTAATTGAACTCCCATGAGTAGCATTACTAAACCAACGAATATTGTTAAGCTACCGAGAGTTGTCCCGGAAAACTGGAAGGCCTTACCAACTAATCCGATTATACCACCTAAAATAAAGTATGATAAAATTCTGCCTAAATTAAAATATAGGTGGGGTCTAAATTTTTCTTGGGATGTGGCCTCGGGATGAGCTTCGGCGTGTTTGCTTGATAGACCAAGTATTAATCCACCAACAAGTGCCATACATGTTGAAAGTCCAGCAGTAATACCAATAAGTAATACAATCCAAAGATTAGATGGGTTGCCACTGCCAATACTAATATTAAATAATCCCAAATTTTTAGCAATCATATACAAAACTAAAATTAGTAAAAAACTTTTTGTTAATTGCTTATAAATAATTTGGTCTTTTGTTAGCCATTCCTTGGGATTATCTAAACCAACATTATAACCTGTATTTTCAATTTTATGTCTAATTAATTCTTCAGAAATCGGTTTATCACTAAAAATTATAGCACTTTTACTTTTATAACTGACAATGACTTTATTTACATTGGGAATTTCTTTAAGAATATCCTCAACTAAAATTTCGCAACTTCTGCAGTGCATACCTTTGATTTGAATTGTATATTTCATCAACCTCTCCTTTGTAATCACGACTTACGCACTTGTCATGCCGAACTCGATTCGGCATCCCATGAGATCCTGAAACCCCTCGAGAATACTCAGGACAGGCGAGTTCAGGATGACTATGCGTGAAACGCGTAAGCCCTAGTAATATTATTTGTTGAGTAATTTTGTGACTTTAAGAATTTCTTCAATCATTTTTTTCTTTTTAGCTGGGCTACCAGATTCCATGGCAGTAGTAAAACAACTGTTCAAATGTCCTTCCATCAGCATTTGATGCGCGGATTTTAGGAGTCCAATTACCGCCAGGTTTTGCTGCATAATATCGATGCAGTACTGGCCATTTTCAATCATCTTAACGATTTTACCAATGTGACTTTGGGCTTTTTTAAAATTAATTAATGTTTGTTCATGCTTCATAAAATCCTTAATTTTAATTCTTTGATTACAAATAACTTAATAACTATTTACCCTTAACTTATAACTTCCAACTTCTACCACCACTACCTCTGGTGTAGGTCTATACTTATTATAAATCATCATAATATTTTGTCAATAGTTAATTTATAGCAAAAGAAAACTGGACCCTAATGTAGAGTCCAGTGAATATCCAGATTACTGGTGAAGATTTTTAGTTGTTTACTTTATCATCCATGGTAGATGAAGTGTGAAGAATTCTAGGATTGGTTTAACCAACCCAGAAGCGACCATAATTGCTCCAATTAAACTGGCGATACCTTCACCTACCAGTCCAGCTGAGGCAACGGAGTAGAGCGTATTTTCGTCTGTCTTGAAAAGGCGTGGGATAATTTCGCAAAGCAATATTGCTCCAAAGAAAAATGCAATAGAATAGTAGATAGGAAGGATCAAACCTATACCAATTCCAAACGGGTGTGGGGTTAAACCTAGAATGAGTTTTTTAATTCCTTCGGCATCAGCAAGACTTTTATTAACCCAGGCATTGCCAAAAGAGAGTAAAATACCAGCTATTCCTCCAATCCACATAGACTCAATGGCCATTTTTGGCAAGCTACCCAGTTCACCACCAAACATTCTGGCCATACTTGCCCACATTTTGGCAATAGGTGAAGAAAGTGTGTCACCTCCGACAACATAGATAGTACTGATTTTCATGAAGACGAAAACTGACACTAGAGTAATTGGAATTAGCACTAGTAGCTGTAACCACCATTGCTGTTTAGCTGATACACCAAAGTGACGCCCAAAAAAGTTGTCGCTTGTTAGCACGCTACTTTGACCTATGCTTCCTGATGCGAAACCAGCTCCTGAAAGATTAACTGCTGTAGGAGCACCTCCAAACATCGCACAAACACCTTGTAGCATTACTGACATGATCCGGATGGGGTTAAAGGCAGTTTCTGCCGAAGCACGAGTGGCAATGAGATTAAAGATACCAGCACCGAAAATTGCCATAATTATGGTTAGATGTACTGGTACATTAAAAGAATAGTACATGAAGATTGTCAACGCAAGCATAACCGCTGCCGTTAAAATATAGAATTGTTTGGCTGACATTACTTCATCGAGTTTTTTATTGAACCTATCGCTTTTTCTGGTCGAGAATACAGACTGGAATGCCCTAATTGTTGTTTTCCACTGCATTAAAAGATCAGTCAGCCCATAAGTTACCATGAACATTACACCTGGCCAGATAAATTGATGAGGAGGTTTGCCAGGATCAACTTGTGCTATTATAGGTGCGAATAGAGTTAGGAGTATTGCCGCAACCAGAAAACCAATACCTACTCTTGTACCTATCCAAAGACCAACGCCAATAATAAAAGGGGACCAGGCTATACCTAACCCTATAGTGCTGGCTGAAAGTCCCAGAAAACCAAAATAGGTTAGAGCCGGCATTTTGGCAAGTTCTAGAATCTGTGATCCAAAGACGTAGATGAAAGAAAGAGCAGTGAATACAAAAAGGATTATTGTCTGTTTTTTCCCTTCATTTCCTCCAAGAATATTCATAGTTGCGATGGCAGCTTGACTGCCAGGCCAAGGTAAGGATTCTTCAACAATATACAGCTGTCTGAGTGGAATATTTGTGACCAGACCGAGCATACTGGTTAATAGTGAGAAGATCACCATTTGCCAGAAGGTCATCGGTTGTCCGATAAGGTAAAAAGCGGCATAAAAATTGGCGATAAAGCCGAAAGCTCCTCCAGCACTCCCCATGGTAGCAACCAGTGCTAATTCTTCTGAAGAAATTTTGACGCGCATAAGTATCAACGTGCCAGCATAGAGTAGTGCGGTGATGCAAACCCCTTCTTCAATCACTCCCACCTTGAGTGTGAGATAGGAATTGATTCCGCAAAGAAGCATAGCCAAGAAATAACCAGCAATCCATGTTCTGATTTTCATTCATTATCCGCCTTTCAGATGTTTTTGCATATTATAAAAGAACGTGTGATTGCTCACACCCCCTTATAATTTAAACTAAGTTTAACAATTAATATACAGATAGTCAATAGACGGATATTACTGTTAATCGCACTAAGTTTCATTTTGTCATCCGATAACAGCTATAGCAATTATCGGATGACATTATATAGTAAATCAGGGATTACTGATTAAAGTGGTTTATTATTGGGTAATTCATTACGATTGTATATTTTATCAGGTAATATTTTACTGTAGTGTTAATTTATGATAAATTGAGTGTAGAGGTAATTTTTTTGGAGGTAACATGTCAATAAACAAAACATTTATGGCAGAAGAGGCAAAAAAAGTTGGTGAAGAGTTGGGTTTAGTGTGGGATAAGTTTGATGTTGAGCAATTTAGAATGGGTTTGGATGTGGAACTCGAACATGGTACAGTTGATCCCCATACTAATGTGACTAATGATAACTCACTAATGACTGGTAAAATCGCCCTAGCTCATCTTAACGAATTCCCAGATTATTATACTCGCTTGGAAAAAATGGAAAAAGAGGGAGATGAGTTTTGGGGGAAGTAATAAATATGGGTTGTAGCCAAAGGTGGTTATTTTCAGCCAAAATAATGTTTGGCGACAGACCCAATATAGGTTAATATTTGTTAATAGTAGTTAACAAGAGTTAATATTAGTTACATAACTTTTATTAACCCGCCCGCCATGCAAGACGAGTAAACGAGGCGTTGTGAGCAGACCATTATTAATCGATATTAACTATTATTAACAACGGAGAAAATATGTTATTAAATCAAATTTATAAATGTAGTGTTTGTGGGAATATTGTGGAATTAGTGCATGTTGGAGGCGGGACTTTAGTTTGTTGTGGTAAACCGATGGGATTGCTAAAAGAAAATTCTGTTGATGCAGCTTACGAAAAACATGTACCAGTTATAGAAAAAGGATTAAACAGTACAACCATCAAAGTTGGGAGTGTAGCTCATCCAATGGAGCCCGAACATTATATCGAGTGGATAGAATTATTAGTTGATGATAAAGTTGACCGCCAATATCTTAAACCATGCGATAGGCCAGAAGCACATTTTAATATCCTTGGACACAACATGTCCGCTCGCGCATATTGTAACCTCCATGGACTTTGGAAGAGTGAATAATAATGTGACTCAACCACGGATCTTATTCACGGATCTCACTGATAAAGTCAAAGGGGATAGTTTTTTTTTGAGGAGAAAATTAGGCTTTTTAAAAAAAAATAAAATAAAAGCCTAATCATCAGGAGAAAAGGAGAGCTGTCCCCTAAAGTCCATTAACCTAATTTTTACAAACAAAAAAGCGGGTTTGAATTCCCGCTTGTGATAACGTCTTTGGCTCAATTTAGAGTCAATCGTATAAAAGAATCTGTTTTACGCTATTGACATCCAGCCAGTTCTTTTGCACAACCTTGATTTCACCTTCGAGGATGAGACCCGTAAAGACAATCACATCCCATCTCGGTCGTTGTGTTTTTATCCCCTGCGCTGTCGGAATCATGCTCCTGGACAGAAAAACCAGTTTTTTGGTTACGCCGCAACAGATTCCATCCAAATAATCTGTGGCTTCTTTTGTTGTTTTGACGATTTTTGTGGTTACTTCATAATTTGCGTAACCATCTTTTCCAGATTCATCAGGCGTAGCCCATCTTTCGATATGTCCTGCAAATTGCTCGTTCATCTCTTCTTTGCTCATACCCCATGTTCCCTCGGTTACGATTGCAATATCTACCCTTGTCTTTTCCATTGCTTTTATCCTCCTTTTTCCATTATATCTTCAGTTATCCAACCTGTTTTTATCACCTCCAAGTCTGACCTAAAGCCTCCAAGGGATATTTACCAATACATTTATTGACTTGGAAATTAGTAGAGATTTTGCTGAATGTTGGCCAATAGAATTCTTCAATCGCTCTTTTGAGAAAGTCAACATTCTCAGGAGTAAGGTGATAATTACAGACGATTTCACCGGCAACAACTGTCGGGCGGATAAGGAATAAAACAACTGCGCCATGAAAATCAGTACCAATAATTATTGGTACTGCTAGAAAAGAGAAAAAACACAATTCTTTCATTAGCAGATTCCATTGCGTGTCTTTTGTAATTTCATCAATTGTTTGGTAAATAGGTTCGGCCAAACCTCTGTTATAGGCTTTGTAGAGTTGCCAGAGAGGACCAGAGTTATACTGAGGGAATATACATTTCAAGGTTTTTATTTCCCTTTTATTTGGTGAACCGTCCATACTCCAGGCAATTGGAATAAAGATTTCTCTGTCAGGATTAAAAAAATATAGAATCTGACTATGACAGGTAACATGACATGTCTTACAGATTGCTTTGAGTGGTAGTAAGTTACCGTAAGGATTATCTACATTGGGTCTCATCCTTATTATCTCCTTTCAAATCTCTCTTTTCTACCCACAAATTTTTATGAGCAGAAAAAGAAACTTGAGCTAAGAGATTTAATTTTTAATGTTCCAAGTTTAAAGTAACAGATAAAGATATCTTTGTCAATCAAAAAAGCCCGATTTTTATAATCAGACTTTTTTGGAGGGCATGGTAGGAATCTCACTCCTTAGAAACCCACGG